>JBEAQI010000145.1:0-4898 GCA_041163965.1 Verrucomicrobiota bacterium
CGTTTGTCGAGCAGCCCAAGGATGGAGGCGCGCAGGGGGGCCTGTTTTTGCACGGTGCCGCTTTCGTGGCAAACGGCGACCCGAATGAGGCGGTAAGGGACCTCTTGGACGACTTCCAGCAGCTTGACCCGGGCGAGGCCCTGCAGGGCGAGGTTGGAGGTGCCGTCCGGGTTGGCGTGGGCGGCCCGGACCACGCCGACGGTGCCAATGCGTTCCGGTACTTCCTCTCCGTCCCCGGCGACGGCCGTCTCCGCCTCCTTGAAAATGGCAAACAGACGATGTTTCTGCAGGACATCTTTCAGCATGGTCCGGTAACGCTCTTCAAATATGTACAGCGGCATCACAGCATGCGGAAAGAGGACCGTTTCCCGCAGGGTCATGACGGGAATGATTTCCGGGATTTCAACTTGTTCAGGAACCTGCATGGCCGTAATCATGGCGTGGTCTCGGGCAAGTGCAACCCGATCCTGCAATTCCCCCTCAGGCCCATTTCCATGGTTGCAGAAGGGCAGGATCCGGCTCCTCCGTTTCCGCGTAATAGACCGCCATACGGAAGGTGTGCAGCCGTTCCGGGGGCGTTTCCGCCCGCAACAACAGCACCTCTTCAAACAGCACTTCCGGGGAGCGGCCCCGCAGCTCGTCGATCTCGCTCAGGCCGATGTCCAGGAGGTCCCGCACACTGCCGATATCCATGCCCGGAATGCGCTTCAGGGGCGATTGCAGCGCCTCCATGTCCACTTTCCGGCGCTTCTGAGGGTCTCTGCTTTCGACGATAGCCATGCTTTCAGAGAATCCAGTCGGGACCGCTTGGCAAGCACCGCATTCCGGTTACAAAGGCCGGAGCGGCAGGTGTGCCAAAGGGCGGGACAGCCGCGACACGAGTGAGACAAGGCATGTGACAAAATGGCTCTAAGGGCGTCCGAAAATGGCCTGATCAGTGCTAAAAAGATCGTCATAAGCCATTGATGGCCAGCGTATTAAAACAATAGAAAAGAGGCTGGCACAGTGTTTGCATGAAAGGAGCGTCATGGGTAAAATCTTAGGAATTGATTTAGGAACGACAAATTCATGCATGGCGGTCATGGAAGGTGGCGAGCCGGTTGTGATTCCGAACAGCGAGGGATCGCGCACGACACCATCCGTGGTGGCCTTCACGAAAGACGGCCAGCGGTTGGTGGGGCAAGCGGCGAAGCGTCAGGCGGTGACCAACCCTGAAAACACCATTTTTTCCGCAAAACGGTTCATTGGGCGCAAGTTTACGGAGATTCAGGAGGAGGCAGCCCACATGCCCTTCAAAACAGTGGAGGGGAAGAACGGAGACGCGTGGATTGAGGTATCCGAAAATGGAGAAAGGAAGTCCTTTCCGCCGGAGCAGATCAGCTCGATGATTCTGGCGAAGCTGAAGAGCGACGCCGAGGCGTACCTTGGGGAGCCGGTGACGGAGGCGGTGATCACGGTACCGGCCTATTTCAATGATGCCCAGCGGCAGGCGACCAAGGATGCCGGGACGATTGCCGGGCTTGATGTGAAGCGGATCATCAACGAGCCGACCGCGGCCAGTCTGGCCTATGGATTGGACAAGAAGAGCGAGGAAACCATTGCGGTGTATGACCTCGGCGGCGGGACGTTTGACATTTCAATTTTGGAAATCGGGGACGGGGTGTTTGAGGTCAAGGCGACCAACGGAGACACCCACTTGGGGGGCGATAACTGGGACGATGCGATCATCGAATGGTTGGTGAATGATTTCAAGCGTGAGCACGGCATTGATCTCAGGAAGGACAAGATGGCCTTGCAGCGGCTCAAGGAGGAGGCCGAAAAGGCGAAGATTGCCTTGAGTTCCTCGCAGTCCACCGACATCAACCTGCCTTTTATTTCTGCGGACAGCACCGGTCCCAAGCACCTTAACGTGCAGCTTTCACGCAGCAAGATCGAGCAGATCACGGATCATTTGTTTGAGCGCACGGTGGCCCCGTTTAAGTCGTGTTTGAAAGATGCCGGCATGGATGCCGGGGACATTGGCAATCTGGTGTTGGTGGGGGGAATGACACGGATGCCGAAGACGATCGATACGGCCCGGCGACTGGCGGGCAAGGAGCCCAACAAGGGCGTCAATCCTGACGAAGTGGTGGCCATCGGGGCCGCGATCCAGGGGGCGGTTTTGGCGGGTGATGTGAAGGACGTGCTCTTGCTCGACGTGACGCCCTTGACCTTGGCCATTGAGACAGCCGGCGGGGTGGCGACAGCGATGATTGATCGCAACACCACCATTCCCACCAAGAAGTCCCAGATTTTCTCCACCTATGCTGATCAACAGACGGCGGTGGATATCAAGGTTCTTCAGGGAGAGCGCCCAATGGCGCATGACAACAAGTTGCTGGGTAACTTCCGTTTGGATGGGATTCCGGCGGCGCCGCGCGGGATGCCTCAGATCGAGGTCACGTTTGATATTGATGCCAATGGCATTTTGCATGTTTCGGCGGCCGACAAGGGAAGCGGAAAGCAGCAGAAGATTTCGATCACCAATGCTTCCGGTCTCAGCGAGGATGAAGTTTCCCGGATGAAGGAGGACGCGGAGCGCAACGCGGAGTCCGATCGCAAGGCCAAGGAAGCGGCGGAGGCCCGCAATCAGATCGATAACTTTATTTTCGCGACGGAGAAGTTCCTTTCGGAAGGCGGTGACAAGGTTTCCGACGACGAGCGGAGCAAGGTGCGTGCGTTGATCGACGAGGCCCGTGAGGCGATGAGCTCAGGGGATGCCGATAAGATGAAGGCAACCCTTGAGAAAGTGAACAACAATCCCGACTTGCAGCAGATCATGGCCAAGGCCTACCAGGCTCAGGCAGGTCAGGCAGGGCCTGCACCGCAGCCCGAATCCGCTGCCAGTGCCGCCGAAAATGCCTCTGGAAACGCCGACTTTGTCGACGCCGAGGTGGAAGACGTCGATACAAACGATGACGACCGCAATCGTTAGGATTCCATGAACATCACTGGACGGTAGTGACCTTTTCCAGACAAAACACTCTTAAACACTAAACACACTATGGCAAACAACACAGTAAACATAACCCCTCTTGGCGATCGCGTGCTGGTTAAGCCGATCGACGCGGAGGAGCAGGTCAAAGGCGGTATCATCATACCCGATTCAGCGAAGGAGAAGCCGACCACGGCGGAAGTCCTCGCGCTCGGCAATGGCAAGAAGGACGGGGAAACCCATGAATTCTCGGTCAAGGTCGGGGATCGGGTCATCATCAGCAAGTATGGCGGCACACAGGTCAAGTATGACGATGTGGAGTACACCATTTTGCGCGAGGATGACATCCTTGGTATTATCGCCTAAAGGTCTCGAACTTAAATCGCAGAGAGAAAAACAACAATGGCTAAACAAATCATATTCGACGAAGACGCGCGCAAGAAGATCCTTAAGGGCGTACAGACGCTGGCCCGCGCGGTCAAAGTAACGCTCGGTCCCAAGGGCCGCAATGTCGTGATCGACAAGAAGTTCGGCAGTCCGACGGTGACGAAGGACGGGGTTTCGGTGGCGAAGGAAATCGAGCTGAAGGATCCGTTTGAGAACATGGGCGCGCAGATGGTCAAGGAAGTGGCGACCCGGACCAGCGACATTGCTGGTGACGGAACCACGACGGCGACGGTCCTTGCGGAGTCCATTTACCGTGAAGGCCTCAAGAATGTCGCTGCCGGCAGCAATCCGGTCTATCTCAAGCGCGGAATTGACAAGGCGGTTCAAGCCGGGGTCAAGGCCATCGGTGAGATGAGCATTGCGGTGACCGACCGTGAGGCCGTCAAGAATGTGGCGACGGTCTCGGCCAACTGGGAAGAGGAGATCGGCTCCATCATTGCCGATGCCATGGACAAGGTTGGCAAGGACGGAACCATCACCGTTGAGGAAGCCAAGGGAATTGAAACCACGCTCGACGTTGTCGAGGGGATGCAGTTCGACAAAGGCTACCTGAGCCCGTACTTCGCGACCAATCAGGAAGCGATGGAAGCGGTGCTCGAGGACGCGTACATCCTGATTCACGAGAAGAAGGTGAGCAACCTCAGCGAGCTGCTTCCTCTCCTCCAGAAGGTGGCGCAGAGCGGCAAGCCGTTCCTCTTGATCGCCGAAGACGTCGAGGGTGAGGCCTTGGCCACCTTGGTGGTGAACAAGCTTCGTGGCATGCTGAATGTGTGCGCGGTGAAGGCGCCGGGATTCGGTGACCGCCGCAAGGCCATGCTTGAAGACATCGCGGTCTTGACCGGTGGGCGTTGCATCACCGAAGACCTCGGTATCAAGCTTGAAAATCTCGAGCTCAGCGATCTCGGCCGCGCCAAGCGCGTGACGGTCGACAAGGAAAGCACTACCATTGTGGAAGGTGCTGGATCGGCCGCTGACATCCAGGGCCGTGTCAAGCAGATCCGTCGTCAGATTGATGAGACCACCTCTGACTACGATCGCGAAAAGCTGCAAGAGCGGTTGGCGAAGCTTGCCGGTGGCGTGGCGGTGATCAATGTTGGCGCCGCGACTGAACCGGAAATGAAGGAGAAGAAGGCCCGCGTGGAGGACGCTCTGCACGCGACCCGTGCCGCGGTTGAGGAAGGCATTGTTCCCGGTGGGGGCGTGGCACTGCTACGCGTCCGCAAGACGATCGACACGCTCACCCTTCAAGGTGACGAGGCGATCGGAGCCTCCATTGTGGCGAAGGCCCTTGAGTATCCGTTGCGTCAGCTCTGCGCGAACGCCGGCATTGAGGGTAGCCTCATTGTCCAGCACGTTCTCGATTCCGATGGCAACATCGGCTACAACGTGGCCACGGAGACCTACGAAGATTTGATCAAAGCGGGGGTCGTTGACCCGGCCAAGGTCACCCGTAGTGCCCTGCAGAACGCCGCCTCGG
>JBEAQI010000146.1:0-5407 GCA_041163965.1 Verrucomicrobiota bacterium
AAAAACCGGTGGGGCCTCGGTTTACATTTTCGATCTGAACGATCAATGGGACCTCGATGGCAACATCGCCCACAATCACGCCCGCCTCATCAATCACTCCTGCAACCCGAATTCGGAAATGCTCAATGAGGAGGACCGGCTCTTCCTGTTTGCCCTCCGCGATATGTTGCCGGGTGAAGAAATCACCTTTGATTACGGGTACGACGTCAGTCACTTTCTCGATCACCCGTGCCGCTGCGGGGCGCCCGGTTGCGTGGGATTTATTGTCAGCCGCTCCCAGTGGCCGCAATTGCGTCGCCGCCTGAAAGGCAAACGAAGAACAACGGCATGAAAATTCTCTCATGGAACATCAACGGGCTGCGCTCCGTGCTGGGCAAGGGGCTTCAGGAATGGCTCCACAAGGAACAAGCCAGTCTCTACTGCTTTCAGGAAATCAAGGCCCATCCGGAGCAGGTTCAGGATTGGCAGATCCCGGATGGTTACACGGCTTTCTGGAATCCCGCGCAAAAGAAGGGCTACTCGGGAACCCTCACCCTCAGCCGGGAAAGGCCGCTCAATTATCTGGCCGGTATCGGTGAACCGGTCGGGGATCTGGAGGGCCGCGTCCAGACGCTCGAATTTCCGGCATTTTTTCTCGTCAATGTCTACACCCCCAATGCCAAGAGCGACCTCTCGCGGCTTGCTTACCGGACCGAGGTCTGGGATGTCGCCTTCCGGGAATATTGCGTCAAGCTGTCCGCCCAGAAGCCGGTCGTTTTCTGCGGCGACCTGAATGTGGCCCATACCGAGATCGACCTCGCCAACCCCAAGGCAAACCGGCAGAGCGCCGGCTTCACCGATGCGGAACGGGCTGCTTTCTCGGCTCATCTGGAAGCAGGGTTTATCGATACGTTCCGCCTCTTTGACGCAAGCCCGGGCCAATATTCATGGTGGAGTTACCGCGGCGGCGCCCGCTCGCGCAATGTGGGCTGGAGAATTGACTATGTATGCGTCTCGGAAGCGCTCCGCAATCAGCTGGCCGGAGCCGTGATTCAGCAACATGTCACCGGATCAGACCATTGCCCGGTCGGAATTGAGCTCGCCCTCTGAGCCCGGCCCCACCCGCTTTTGTGGTTGATCCCACCCGACGCCTTCCAAAGTATCCTTCCTCAGAAAATGTCCCGCAACAAAGACGGTATGGAGAACAACGAATTTATCCTAGAGTTTGAAAAGCCCCTGCGCGACCTGCGAAATCGCCTCGAGGCCCTCCTCGATGCTTCCCATGAGCAGAACTTTGACGTCTCCGCGGAGGCGCAGGCCATCCGGGACAGGCTCGAAAAGTCCCAGCGGGAAATCTATTCGAACCTCACCCCATGGCAGCGTGTCCAGCTGGCCCGGCATCCAAAAAGGCCCTACTCGCTCGATTACATACAACGCATCTTCACGGACTTTCAGGAACTGCATGGCGACCGGGTCTATGGGGATGATCAGGCCCTCATCGGGGGCACCGCCTTTCTGGGGGACCAGCCGGTCATGATCATTGCCCAGCAAAAAGGCCGCGAGGTGAAGGAGAACCTGCGCCGCAATTTCGGCATGCCCCATCCGGAAGGCTACCGCAAGGCCCTTCGGCTCATGGAACTGGCCCAGCGCTTCGGCCTTCCCGTTATCAGCTTTATCGATACCAAGGCGGCCTTTGCCGGCATCGGATCTGAGGAACGCCACGTTTCGGAGGCCATTGCGCGTAATTTGCGGGAAATGATCCTCCTGAAGGTGCCGGTCATCGGCATTATCATCGGGGAAGGGGGAAGCGGCGGGGCCCTCGGCATTGCAGTCGTCGACAAATTGCTGGTGCAGCAGCATGCCTACTACTCAGTTATTCCCCCGGAAGGCTGTGCGGCCATCCTCTGGCGGGACCGTAAATTCGCCGAGACAGCCGCCAATGCCCTCAAGCTGGGGGCCCGCGAGTTGCTCGACCAGGGCATTGCCGACGAAGTCATCGAGGAGCCGCTCGGTGGGGCCCACCGCGATGAAGAAGCCGCCGCCGAAGCCATCCGTGAGGCCATTTGCCGCCATCTAAAAACCCTCCAAGCGCTCTCCACGGATGAATTACTGGAGCAACGCTACCGGAAATACCGCGGCATGGGGGAATACCTCGACCCCGCGTCCTGAGCGGCAGGGCTTTTACTCAGCAAAATAAAGGAACTTGTACGGATGCCAATCGAGCAGGGTTGGATACCAGCCGCGCAAGGCGGGATCCTTCAGGTAATTTGTCACATAAAAATAGAGGGGCAGGATCACCGCTTCCTCCATTAAGCGCCTCTCCGCAAGAGCGTAGACCCGGGAGCGGTCTGCCGCATCAGCCAACCCCATGGCCTCCCGCATCGAGGTGTCGTAAGCGGGATCCGCCCAGCCTGTCCAATTGTTGGCGTGACTGGATTCCCACAATTGGAGAAAGCTCGAGGGCTCGGGATAATCGCCAATCCAGACCGCCCGGGCCAAATCAAAAGCGCCATTCTCACGGGACTGGAGATACGTGCGCCACTCCTGATTGACCAGCTCAATGGATACATTGAGCTCGCTCTGCCACATCGCTTGAAGGGCCTCGGCAATGCGGCGATGGCTCTCGGAGCTGTTGTAAAGGTACCGCAGAACAGGAAAACCGCGCCCATCCGGAAAACCTGCCTCCGCGAGCAGCGCCCTCGCCCTGTCCGGATCAAACTCGCCGCCGCCGCCAGGGCCGGCATACCCAGGCATCGTGTCCGGCACAAACTGGTCCGCGGCCCGCTCCCCCCCACTGAGCAAATGCCTGACCAAGGATTCGCGGTCGATGGACAGGGATAAAGCCGCCCGCACCCGCTGATCGGAAAGGGGCCCGCGGCGGTGATTGGGCAGAATGTAATAGGTGGCCAAAAAAGGATCAGAGCGAAAGGCGGGTTCCGCGCTCGCTCGGTAATGCTCAACGCGTGCCGGCGGCAGGGCATCCGTGACATGCAGTTGGCCGGCAAGAAAGGCCCGCTCCTCCGCGCCAGGTTCGTCAATCACCATGAAGTGGATGCGCTTGAGGCGGACCGCCTCTGCATCCCAATAAGTGGAAGAGGCCTCCACCTCGAGGACTTGTCCAGGGCGCCAGGCGCTCAGAACAAAGGGGCCGTTCCCCACAAAAGGGTCGCCCGCTTTCCACTCGACCGCTTGCTCCGAGAAAGGAAAAACACTTCGCAGATGAGCAGGCATCGGGAAACACACCGGATGCATCAGCAAATGAAGAAAATAGGGCGTGGGCTGCCGGAGCCTTATCTCCAGGAGGTCATCGCTCACTGCCCTCACCGCGAGGTTCTCCAAGGGCCCCGTCCCGCGATGGTAGTCCTCGGCGCCCTGAATCGAATAGAGCATCGCGGCATAGGCGCTCCCCCCCGCAGGGTCCAAGGCCCGGCACCATGCCGCCACAAAATCATCCGCCGTCACCGGGGCGCCATCGCTCCAACGGGCCGTGTTTCGGAGATAAAAACGATACTGCCGCCCATCCTCGGAGATTTCCCAGCGCTCCGCTACTCCCGGCATGGGCTCCATGGTCCCCGGATGCGGCGTCACGAGGCCCTCAAACAAGGCCATCTGGACACTGAAGGCGGGAAGACTGGTGCTACGGTGGGGATCCAGTGATTCGGGCTCAGGGCCATTGCCCAGCAGAAGCGTGCCCGCCCGGCGGGCGGCGTCCGCGGGACGTTCTCCGCCACAACCGGCACACAGCCCCATTATAATCAGCAGCAACAGGGCACCCCATCGCCCTGCCCCACCGTTATTCGCCTTGGGCAAGGGAAAAGCCGCGCTCCCCGTCAAAGGTGTACAGATGTTCCGTCTTGATGAAATCAAATCCTGCATTGGCAACGCGTAACATGAGGCTGGAAATCTGGCTGTGGGTACAGCCTTTTTCTTCCTCTGAAGCCACAAATCGGCACCGCCAATGGTCCGTGCAAAAGGTTTCCTTCAACCCACCGGGATACACCTTCACCCCGCGATTTGTAATCAGCTTGAGCTTGAGTCCATCGCCGCTCAAGGCCATCAGCGCATCGCCAATAACGGTTGGATCGCGGTCCGCTTCCTCCCAGTCAACGAAGACGTCAATGCCCACCAGCTTCTTCTTTTTGGGAGGATGATAGGGCAGCTCAATGTGAATTCCGCGATTCTTGAATTCGGCCGGGGCAAAGTTTTCAGGCTTGCTGCCCATTCGCTCAATGACCGCGTCGGCAAAGGCCCGCGTCCCGGCTTTGACCCGGGAAACGGCAGGCTTATAGATATCGGCAGTATGGATCCCGTCCTCAAGGGTCTTGAGCCAGGCGTTGCGAATCAGGTTGGCGACATCCCCCTGATCAAGGTGCACCAGCATCATCACCGCGGCATTGATCAACCCGGAAGGATTGGCAATGTCTTTACCGGCAATGTCAGGCGCGGACCCATGCACGGCCTCGAACATCGCCGCGTCAAATCCAATGTTCGCAGAGCCCGCAAGCCCCACCGAGCCCGCCACAAGGGCCGCGATATCACTCACGATGTCCCCGTACAAATTCAGGGTCACGATCACGTCGAGCTCCTCGGGATGGGCCGCCACCAGGGCCGCCCCGATGTCGATGATGCGGTGCTCGGTCTGAATGTCGGCATATTGGGGCTCGCGCGCGACCTCCTCAAACACCCTCTGAAACAAGCCGTCGGTGTGCTTCATGATGTTCGACTTGGTCAGGCACGTCACCTTTCGCCGGCCATAGGCACGGGCATATTCCATCGCGTAACGGGTGATGGCCTCACAACCGGGGCGGCTCACCAGCTTCAGGGTCTGGACCACCTCGTCGGTCTGCTGGTGCTCAATCCCCGCGTACAGGTCCTCCTCATTCTCCCGGATGATGACGAGGTCGATGTTCGGAAAATTGGTGCTCACGTACGGCGCATAAGCGACGCATGGGCGGACATTGGAAAACAGCCGCATGCTCTTGCGAACCGTCACGTTGAGACTCTTGTACCCAGATCCCAGGGGCGTCGTGATCGGCGCCTTCAGGAAGATCCGATTCCTCAGCAAAGTCTCCCAATCATCAGGGCTAATGCCGGAACTGTGGCCGCTCAGGTACTGCTTCTCGCCAATTTCGATGGTCTCGTAGCGCAAATCGGCTTTCGCCGCCTGCAAAATCCGCAGCGTCGCGTCCATGATCTCCGGCCCGATCCCATCCCCGTGCGCCACCGTTATTGTTTTTGTCTCACTCATTTGTTTTTAAGAAAAAGTCCTCTCCTGAAATAGAGCAAGTCCTGGACCGAAGTTCCGCGCAATTTCGGCCAGCTACGCCGAAATACAGAATTATTTCTTGCGGGCCTGCTGGACCCGGCTTTGCTCTAGGCCCCATGGCGGATCTGATTTGGCTGACACAAAAGCTGCGCAACGGGCTGA
>JBEAQI010000147.1:0-8619 GCA_041163965.1 Verrucomicrobiota bacterium
GTCATCGCCGCATAAACCTCCATCCGCCTCGCCTCCTCCAATCGCTGCGCCACAGACAGTTGATCCCAATTGCGATGACTCGGTTCGGGAATCGGCGTCGCCTTGTCGACAAGGCCCATCGCCACTTGACGCTCCAGACGGGCCTCCCGGATGGCCGCATATCCACCGTCATACCGCCCAGCGTACCGGGCTATATCCGCGGGCCATGCCATCAACGGGTCGTGAGGAGCGGTGTAGGCAAGGTACAGAAAAAAGGGCTGGTCCTTAACAGGGTGTTTTTCGAGCCATTCCAGCGCCTTGTCGGTGAACGCGTCAGTGGTGTAAAAAGCAGGGTCATCCGGGGTGTAGGGGGTCAGAGTCCGCCCATCCATCTGCCAAACGCGGGGGGGCCGGCCGGCCTTTTTCGCAGGTTCAGGCTCACCCACGCGCCGCTCCCCCGGATTAAAGTGATTGCTCGCCCCGTCCCGCAGGCCGTAGTAGCGGTCGAAGCCGCGCTCTTCAGGATTGTCGACACCGTGATGTTTGCCCGACCAGTAGGTCTTGTAGCCAGCGGCCTGCAGGACTTCTCCAAGTGTCATGGCGTGCCGCAAGGGCCGCGTGAAGGTTTCCGCATACCCGCATTGCTGCGCATAGAGACCGGTCAGCAAGGCCGCACGGGAGGGAAAACATTTGGAGGTGTTGTAGGCTTGGGTAAACCGTATTCCTTCCGCGGCCAAGCGGTCGATGTTCGGGGTTTGCACTTCTCCCCCATAGCACCCAAGATCGGACCAACCCATATCGTCCGCCAAAATCAGGACAATGTTCGGCAAGTCCGATGCCGCTGCCTGCAGAAACCCCATTCCCAAGACGGCCGCTGAAAGCCATCCCTTTGAAGTCATCGCCCTCCTCATTTGCTTTCCCTCAGAGGGTGGGTTCCCATCCTCTTTCGTAGTCACGTCCCCAGTACCGTTTCATGAGTGCCGGATCCGCTAACCGACCCGTGGATGGATCCACCTTGATGATTCCTCCTTCCACGCGCGAGGCGACGTTTACGTAATGCGTCATGCTGGTACTGACAGCACCGACGCTGATGGGCGCGTGCAGGGTCTCTCCCGAACGGATCGCCTCGATAAAGTTGCGCACATGCCGGGTGGTCATACCGCCGCCACCGCCGAGGGCGATTCCACCCTCTGCCTCGCCCTTTGATTCGCGGGCCAGTTCGCCGGAACGGTTATAGATCCGGTAGCCATCGCGGTCCACATAAACGGAGCCCTCGGTTCCATAAATGACCGTTCCCCGCCCGGAACCAAAGGTCGTGTATCCATTGCGGCTGTTGCCGTTCCATTGAATGACACGGTTTCCGGTGTAGTGGAGATTCACTTCCATGGTATCGTACATTTCCCAACCATCGTTGACAAAGTGAAACTTGCCTCCGGTGGCGCGCACTTCCTCGGGATACCCGACCTGCAGGGCCCACCGCGCAACATCCATCTCGTGTGTCCCATTGTTCGCAGACTCCGCCGTCCCCCAATGCCAGCGCCAGTGCCAGTTGTAGTCGGCAAGGATGTCCATGAAGGGGCGGCGCGGGGCGGGTCCCTGCCAGAGCTCCCAGTCAAGTGTCGCCGGGGGAGCCATTTCCACGGGAACGGGAACCGCGCCGCGGGAATTGGCATAAAATGCCACCGCCTTGTAGGGATTTCCAATGACACCTTCATGGATGGCCTGAATCACCTCCCGGGTCTCGGGACTGGAGCGCTGCTGCGTCCCCATTTGGATGCACAATTCCGGGTATCTTTCCTGCGCCTTCAGCAGAAGCGCATCCTCCGCCAGGTTATGGCTGCAGGGCTTCTCCACATAAACATGTTTCCCGTTTTGCAGGGAGATCAGGGTCTGGTAGGCGTGCAGATGATCAGGCGTGGCCACAAAGACGGCGTCCACGTCGTCACGCTCCACGATCTTGCGCATGTCCCGCTCGGTTTGGGGACGATACCCAAGGTCTTTCTCGGCAGTCGCCATCCCCTTTTCCAGTTGCACGGAGTCAACGTCACTGACCCAGGTGACCTGAACATTCGGGATGGAGGAAAGGGAGCGGATCAAGGGAATCCCGCGGCGCTTGATGCCGATTACCGCCACGCGCACGCGCTCGTTGGCACCTGCAATGGCCCCCCATGCCCCCGCCTTGGCCGTAAGCAGGCCAGCCGCGCCCAAGGCGCCTTGTTTGATGAATGTCCGGCGCTGACCGGAGTGTGTTTCAAATTGGGTCTTCATGGTCATCCTTATAATTCGCGGATTTTGATGCTGCGGAAATGGACCGTGTTGCCATGGTCCTGCAAAAGAAGGTGTCCGCTTGGCGCCTCCCCAAAGCCAGCAAACTTGGCATATTTACTTTTCTCCACAAGGCTGCGGTATACTTGTGATCCGCGTTCGTATTCAATGACCTTGACGTTGTTGAGCCAGTGCTCGACGTGCGTGCCATTGACCACCAACCGGGCCTTGTTCCATTTGCCTGGTGGGTTGACCCGCTTGCTGGCCCCATCGCCCTCGCTGAGATTGTCGGCCCGGATAAGGTCATACAGGGACCCGATCGTCCGGTTGCCGTTTACCCCTTCCTTCGCATCGGGATGGTGTTTGTCGTCAAGAATCTGGAATTCAAGGCCAATTGCGGACCCCACTCCCTTGTTCAAGCCCTCCACGACAAAGTATTTGATGCCACTGTTGGCCCCCTCTGTTATTTTGAAGTCCAATTCCAGTTCAAAGTTGGAAAACTCCTCCACGGTCACGATGTCGCCACCGTGGCGAGCTTCCCCTCCTCCCGATTCGAGGACCGTGAGAACCCCGTCGCGCATGACCCACCCGGCCTCGGGAAAATGAGTGTCGTTGGCCCGGCGCCATCCGGTGGAGGTCAGCCCGTCCCACAACAGACGCCAGCCCTTCCTTTTCTCCATCGGCGTCAAGGTGTTGCTCAACCAACTGATTTCCGGCACATGGGGGTTCGGCGCCCACCGGTGGGCCTCAAGGTCGCCCTCCAGAATCCGAATGTTCCTCCAACGAACTTCCTTTCCGGCAAGGGAAGCCTCTTTGATGCGATGCACCTGTAGCCCGATAATGCCCTCGGGCGTCAGATCGTCCGCGAGGTCAGAGCAATGGATGCCATTCACCCATGTGCGAATGCTGGAACCAATGGCCTCGACGCGGTAATGATTCCACTCGCCGCCACGGAAAGCCTGTCTGGACGCTACGTTGCGGCTCAGCGGGTAGAGCCAACCACGCCGGGCCTCGTCATAGATGCCACCCGTCCAATGCCGGCTCGACGTGTCTATTTCAACCTGATATCCGTGCACACGGCCCGCCATGACCGTGGGGTCAGAGGTGCTTCTGATCTGGACCCCGGAATTCAACCCGGCCTCCACCCAAACTTCGTATTCAAGAATAAAATCACCATAGGTCTTCTGGGTGCAGAGAAAGGTGTTTGGGACCCCCTCCTGCGATATTCCCACAATCTGGCCGTCCTCAACGCGGAATTCCGCCTGTCCGGGCCACTCCGCCCAAGCGGACACCTCCCACCCGTCTAGGTCCCTGCCATTGAAGAGCTCCGCCCAGTCCACGGCATGAGTGGTGAACGGCCAAAGCGCCAGCGCGAGGGCAAGCAGAGGGCCAACAGGTCTTTTCATTCGTATTCCTTGAATCATCGTGTGTCTCAGTTGTTAATTATCGTGTCTCTGGATCGACCGCCGTGACCGGCCCCGCGTTCCGCGCTCCGGGCAAACCGCCTGAAAACCAGCGGCCTCATCCATCATTAAATTCCCCTTGTATGAAAGTACAATTTTATTCCCTTCGTTGAATTAGCGCTCTCTCCATGCACCGGCTAGTGCAATAGCCGCTGCTCCAGTTCCTCCAGGCTGACCCCCTTCGTTTCGGGCATGTAGACCAGCGCCCATCCCAGTTGGAACGCCATCATCAAAGCGAAAAAGGCAAATATCGGCCCACCGGAAAAGGTGTTGAGAATGGCCGGCATCGTCAACGTGATGAGGGCCGCGAAAACCCAATGCGTCCCGCTGCCGAGGGCCTGCCCCTTGCCGCGTACCGCGTTGGGGAAGATTTCGGAGATAAAGACCCAGATCACCGACCCCTGCCCGATGGCATGGGATGCGATAAAAAGGAACAGGTAAACCGGCACCGCCAGCCCACCAAAATTTTCCGTGTAGAAGGTGTGCGACAACAGCCCCAACGAAACAATGTAGCCAACCGATCCGATGATCAAAAGGGTTCGCCGTCCGGCCCGATCGATAAGGTATACCCCAAGCATGGTGACCACCAGATTGACCACCCCGATTCCTGCCGTCGACAACAGTCCGAGGGATTCGGAAAACCCCGCCGCTTCAAAAATTCGTGGGGCATAGTAAATGACAAAGTTGATCCCGGAAACCTGATTAAAGAAGGCGATCAGAAACGCGAAGAGGACGGGTATCCTGAATCTGGGCACAAAGAGGGACTTATGGCCCGCAAATTTGACCCGGGAAGCGTGGATCCGCTCCACCACCGCCTCAACGTGGTCAGCCGGGTAGATGCGAGCTAGAATCTGCCTCCCCGCAGCCTCATCCCCCTTGAAGAGAACCAGCCAGCGGGGACTTTCGGGAATGCGAAAGGCGAACAACAAGTAAATCGCCGCGGGCAGCGCCTCCGCGCCCAGCATCCAGCGCCATGCCCCCTCGCCTACAAACCCAATGAAATAATTTGAGACATACGCCACCAGAATACCGAGGACGAGGGTGAATTGGTACAGGATCACCAACCGACCGCGCCGGTCCGTCGGCGCAATCTCCGATATATAAGCGGGAGCTGCCACGGAAGAAGCCCCCACTCCCAGCCCTCCGATAAACCGAAAGAAGGAAAAGGAAGCTGGATCCCACGCCAATGCCGATCCCACCGCCGATACAAAATACAGCACCCCGATCCAAATGAGCGTTTGCCGCCGTCCGTAGCGGTCGCACGGCACCCCCCCAAACAACGCCCCAATCACTGTTCCCCAAAGGGCCACCGACATGATGAACACGCCGTGGGACAAGTCGCTCAACCCCCAAAGGGCCTGCACCGGCTTGTCGGCACCGGATATCACGGCAGTGTCAAATCCGAAAAGGAATCCAGAGAGGGCCGCCACCAGCGACCAGATAAAAAATTGGTTCTTCATACAGGAAATTGGGGGATTTAGGAGGAACCGGTTACGGGGGATCCCCGTAACCGGCCAGGAACATATCAACTCAAGGCGCAGAGCCCGCCAAGCCTATTTATTAGAAGGATCCACGTATCCCCACTACGATGCGACGGCCAGTCAGCTCGTATGAGGTGGTATACAGCCCCGCGGTCTTGCCAATGAATCGCTCGTCCTGGGGTTCATCGGTGAGATTGTCGGCCTCCACAAAAATCCGGGTGTCCGAATTTGCAAAGAGCCGGTATTGCACCGAAAGATCCCACCGCTCCTGCTCGGCATCATAGGTCGTTGCGGAAATGGCCGCCGTGCTCGGGGTACGTTGCAACTCGGAAATGTAGTTGTACGAGAGGCGCACGTTGAGACGGCTCATTTCGTAGAACAACTGGATGTTGATGATCGACTCGGCCTGGTTGGTGAGGCTGTCCGTAAGCTCTTCGCCGATCACCACAAAGCGCCCCGCCGCCAATTCGTTCTCGTCATAGATGGGGTTGGTCTGGTCACCTGTAATGTAGGTATAGTTGGGCACAAGGCTGACCCCACGCAGGAATCGGGCATCGGGAAAAAGCGTCCCCATGTTGAAATAGGCACTTATCTCCACCCCTTCGATGTTGGCCTCCGAGGCATTTGACCAGAAGTTGCTGTCGGAACGGATCAACTCCGTCCCCTGACTGGGGTCCTCGGGATTCACCAACACCTCGATGTCGCGCTGAAAGACGTCCTCCTGGAGAAAGTCCTCCAACTCCTTTTTGAACAGGGAGATGGAAATGGTGTTGGTCTGCTCTGGTCCAAAATAGTATTCCCATGCCAAATCCCAGTTTTCGGCCGTCTGCTCCACCAACTCGGGATTGCCAATGTCGAATTCCCCATCGCGATTTGTGATGTTGATGATGCCCACCCGCTGCAGGGCAGCATTGGCAGCCCCCATGTCGAATGGCACGAGTTCCCGGTAATCGGGACGGGTCAGGGTGTTCGTCCATGCCAGACGCAGCACATGCCCGCTGTCACCAAAACGGTAGTTCCACACCACGCTCGGCAGAATATTGTCATAGCTGTTCTTCCGGTTGATGTCGTCCACCAGATCCCCAAAGGAAAACTGGCCAGGATCCTGGGTGAAACCAAGGTCTGCCACCTTGTCGGATATAAGGGCCCGCATGTTGGCCTTGTCGGCATCCGTCAGCCCAGGAATGTTATCCGGCCCGATCACAAAGTTGCTGGCGCGCCACGTTACATCCAACTCCGTGCGTTCATACCGGATCCCAGCCACCACACTCATGTTGCCAAGGCGCCATGTGCCTTGCAGATAGGCCGCCGTGATCGCTTCCTCGAGGTCCCCCGTGTCCGTGGCGTCGCGCAGATCTCCACGGTTGAAGACCCAGTTGCCCGGATTCGCGGCAATATCCTGCAGGAGAAAGTCATACGCCGGCGCCGCGACCAGATAGGGTCCAAAGGCGTCCGCATACTTGCCGTCAAACAAGGTCATCGCCCCGTCCGTCCCCATCACCTGCCCAGCTGGAAATACCCGCCCCGCCCCCGCGCTGGGACTGAAAAACAGCTGATTGGTATTGTTCTCGCGCTGCGCCACACGGTGCCGCACCCCCATCTTTAGACTGAAACGCTCACTGAAACGGTGGTCATAGTTCGTCTCCGCAAGAAACACGTCCTCATAAATTTGGTCCTGCGCATACGTCACCACGTTCGTCATGCTACGATCCAAATTGCCCGTTTCATTCACCGCATTGTTCGCCGGCACATGCCCTTTCTTCGCCGTCACCTCAAATAGTGTGAACTCGGGTAAAGGGGTCGACCCGTCCGTGATTCGTGCCCTCAGCGCTTGATTCCCGTTGCGCGCATCGTTGAAGGCTTCCTCAAAGCGCCACTCGCGCTGCAAGCTCTCGCCATCGTCCACCGAATACAGAACACGATAATCGAGAATCCCTTTGTCAAATGCGGTCTCCCCGCCGACATCCAACGTGTACGTCGTTGAGTCCACCCGCGTGTCACGGGCCGCCCGATACAGACGCCCGTCGTTGTTCGCCTCGTAGGCCTTGGTCACAATCAGGTTCCCCGCCGCGTCAACCGCCTGCGCAAACGTGTCCCCGGCACTTCCCAATACGCCGTCCCCGTCCTTGTCGGTCCACGTCCCAAGGGGCGCCCCACTCTCATCCAGAAAATACCAATTGCCTCCAAATGCCCGCTCAATCCGGTCCATTCGCACCGCGTACAAATCAATAAAGCGACTCGATTTCTGATACCATGGCCGGAAAAACAAGGTCGTCCGGTCCCCCAGTTTGTAGTCGAAACTGGCGTTGAAGGTCAGCTCATCGTCCGTCACCCGCCCCTCCGCCGGGTCAAAGCGGTCCCAGATCGGCATTGCCGCATCCTCATTGCTCGATAAAATTGTTTGATTCGCAAAACTCGCCGTCGTCGGATTCTTGCTGTCCAAGCGCGAAGCGGTGCTCAAAAAGCGGTTCTGCGTCCCCCAGGTGATGAAGTCTTCCTCGATGTAGTTGAAATTCAAAAACATCCCGAAGTTATCCTTCCCCGCCCCCACATCGTACACGTCCGCATACACAACGTTGCCTCCCCATCCCCACTCGTCGCCCTGACTGCTGTAGCGGCTCTCCACTTTGTAACGGCCTATCGATTCCGGCAAATTGAAGGCTGACGCGGTCTCAATGTTCACCGCGCCGCCGATGCTGTCCGCCGGATACTCCGCGGTGATACTCTTGATCACCTCCACCGAGGCCACCATCTCCGTTGGTATCTGGTTCAAATCGTAGTTACGTGACCCCAACCGCGCATTAGCCTGCAGCGCCCCGTTGATCCGAATCGTATTGTACTGGCCTTCCGCGCCGCGAATCGTGACGTTCGCTTCCGATGTTCCTCCGCCTCCAACTACATTCACGCCCGCCAATCGGCTCAAGGCCTCCCCAAGGTCGTCGTCTGGCAAGTCCGCCAGACTGTCCGCTCCGAGATAACTCCCAACGGTGTCACTCTCCCGCTTCTTGACAATCGCCGACTCCGTCGCTGCCGCATACACATTGTACGCCTCCAGTTCAAAAACCGCCTCGCCTCCGCTCGCCGGCTCTTGCCCATGCACCACCGCTTGCCATAACCACATGCTCGTCAATACGGCTATCAACCGCCACGCACGCCTCTCATTTGTTCCTGTCTTGGGGGTCATTTTCATTTCTCGTCTTCTCTGTTGTAGGTTCAGCTCGTCCTTCCTTCGCTTCCTTCTCTCACACCATCACGGCCGGGAATAAAAGGGAGGACCTTGGGGTTTTTTGTTCCATATTTGGATACCGTGACAGCATTTGGAATTAAATTCAATTATCGGCTTGTCAAGCTCTTTGGTTTTTAATTGGGTTATCCGCGCTGAAACAAGCGGTGAACGGTTATCGCCACTGAGTTTGTTTGATATTTGAAAC
>JBEAQI010000148.1:0-4626 GCA_041163965.1 Verrucomicrobiota bacterium
ACGCTCTGGATGCTGGAATACAATATCCGCTCCGCCAGCATCATCGGATACGTGGGGGCCGGGGGCATCGGTCTGCAGCTCCTGCGCTATCAGGAATTTGCGCAATGGGATCGCTTTGCCACCGTCCTGATCTGCATCTTTATCATTGTCGTTCTGCTGGACACCCTCAGCGGCTGGGTGCGCCGCCACCTCGCCCGAAGCGCCGGCGGCCCCTCTGCCTGATCGCCCCCTCCCAAGGCCCGTTGTTACAACCTGGCCTCTAGCCAGAGATACGTGCCACGAGGCGCGGATCCACCCGGACCAGCTCTCCGACACCCTGCTCGCCGCGGATGAGCGTGCTCATTCGGGCAACCGCCACTGAGGCGATCTTCTCCATGTCCTGCTGGATGACGGTCATGGGGGGATTGGTCACCTCGCCAGACTGAGCTCCATCGTACCCGATAAGCCGCAGGTCGCGGGGAATGGAAAACTTCAGGTAGTCGAGAATATCAAGAAACTGCGCCGCCAGCCGTCCATCGGTAATGAAAAAATCGCTCTCGCCCTTGAAGCCGCGGAGCTCTTTCTGGACATGGAGGGCCGTTTCAAAGTGGTTCGGCGACCACTTTACAGAGCGCATCCTTAGGGAAGAAGTGGGGCGTCCCGACTCGAGCCAGACCTGCTGAAATCCGTCAATACGGGCCTGAATACGGTTCTGTGGCTCCTCAAAATGAACGACGGTAACCGACGTCGATCCTTGCCGAATCATACGCTCTGCAACCATGCGCCCACCCATATGGTGGTCAGTGACCACGTTCATCAGATAGCGGTCACTGTACTCAGCATCCAGTCCGATGACCGGCACCTTAAAGTCCGGAAAAACCCGCAAGAATCCACGGCTGCTTTCCGAATCAATGAGCATGACATCGCAGTCGCTCCAAATGGCATCCGCGGGGGTCTCATTCAGCGGCAAGAGCGAAATACGCAGGTCCATATTGCTGCGCTGGCACTCCCCTTTCAAGGCATCGGCAAGGCGCCGGAAACCGGTGAAGTTAATAGAGTTTCGCCCGGTGAAGATCGCCTTCACCGTCAACGAACGCAGAATGCGGGAGTAGACCTCCTCGGACACCTCATAACGCTTGTTGGCACGGGCCTTTATCCACCCCTCCTCCTGCAACTGCAGCAGGGCACGCCAAATGGCATCCCGGCTCAACCCAAAGTGTTCAGACAAAGCGCGCACCGGCGGCAACAATTCTCCAGGCCGCAGACTGTGCCCGCGAATGTACGCCTTCACCGCCTCCCGCGCACTGTCACGCCGATTCGGCTTCTGCTCCACCAACGAAGGCCCGATTAAGTTGAATTCTGTCTCCATTCACTGAACACTTGTGGGCATGCGGCAGGTCTGGATTGGTGAGGTGAGAAACAAGATTGACACCTTCAAGGGGGCTAGAGGGATCCGGTTCGGCGCCCGCAAGGGCCGCGATGGTGCCGAGGATATCAAGAGACGTGACGGGATGCGGAAAGGTGGTTCCGGCGGGGAGCACTCCTTTCCACTGAAGCACGAAGGGAACCCGGTACCCACCCTCTCAGGCATCGCCCTTATCTCCGCGCAATGCGTCATTACGGGAGGCGTTGACGCGCGTTGGACTACCATTGTCGGAAAGAAAAAAGACGAGGGTGTTTTCTTCGATCCCGTGCTCACGCAAGGACTGGAGGACACGACCGACGCCGTCATCCACCGCACTGACCATAGCGGCGTAGGTGCGGCGCTTACGATCCTTGATCCCTTCGAACCGGGAAAGGTAGCCTTCTGTGGCCTGCAAAGGGCCGTGAGGAGCGTTATAAGCAAGAAAAAGAAAAAAAGGCTGTTGGTAGCTAGCCCCATTGAACCCGACATCGGCATAACCGAGGTCGTCGGCCATGATGACGATCAGATTGGGGCGTGGGGCGTCCGCCGCCGCCAAAGGCGCGGAAAGGGTCGCGAATACAGCACTGAGAAACAGACAATGCTTGTTCATGGGTTGGATGAAAGGGCTTCAACTTGGTAGGAATACTGGTAGGCCTTTTTTCTTGGAAGGTGTTCGGGATGAGCGATTTCTCCCCAGCTGTTGTCGCCCCCTACGCCCATTTGAAGATGATCGATATTCACATAAGTGGCGACCGGTAACGGCAACTGCCAGCTGTAGTCGGCCGTGCTGAGGTCTTTCTTTGAATACGGTTGGGCGTTGCAACTGAGTGGTATCGGTGAACTGAAACGGAGGCCCGCACCCATGGCGTTCCGCACCTCAAACCAGCGCACCTCCACCTTGTTCCCGTTTTCCTGTGGCTTCGAATAGTCGACCCAATTCTCCATGACCGTTTTTGCATACACACCTATCCGTTCCCACTGGCGGTCGCTGTAGGTGGAGTCAGGTCCACGACCGTACCAACGGATCGTTTGATCAGCGGAAGGAAGCACCCACTCGGTTCCCACTCTTGGAATGATCGGCGGAGCGTCATTGGCCTCGTAGGCATAGTCGACCAACAACCGGCCACGCTCATCAACCGTGTAGGCGATCTCCACACGGGCCTTGTCCTCCAGAATCGGACCGGACAAGACAATCCGGACAGACTCGTTGCCATCCGCCCTCACCGTGAAGCGGTCTGGCTTCCATGAATTCTGGGCATTCGCCCAAATCCGACTGGCATTCAGCTTGCCCGCATTCTCATTTTTTCCCCGTCCGGTAATGGCAAGGCTGGCTCCGCGATCATTGTCGACCGGTGCGCGCCAGAAATCCGGCTCAGGACCGCGACGCACCAAGCTATGGCCTTGGTGGATCCATTCGGTCAGCCCGCGTCCGGCCTCCTCAAAGGTCATGCTCCAATCCGCACCGGATACAACCACCCTCCCCTCGCCCTCCTGCAGGCGAAGCGCCGAGGTCGGCCCCGCAGGAGGCCCTGGACTCCACTCTCCTCCGGCTTTGAACTGGGCAAATCCAAGCTCGTATCCGGCCTCCCACCATGAATTGGAATGCAGCGCTCGTACGGAAAATGTCAGCCACGTCTCCTTTTGAGGCCGCATCGACAGGGCCGCCTCCGGAAGGGACAGGTTGACCGACTGCCCGGCCCCGACCGAAGGAATGCTCAGTGCGCCAGAGGCAATCGCGCCATCTTCAGTCGTTAATTCCCAGTACAACTCAGCCACCTCGGAAATGTCGGTGAAATCGTATCGGTTTATTAGAACCGCAGCTTTCCGGTCATCAGAAAGGGTTACCAAAAAGGGTTGCTGGACGTACTTCAGCGCCCGCAGACCGGGATGGGGAGTCCAGTCGGCCGCCAGCAACCCATTCATGCAGAAATTGTTATCGTTCCAAATCGCGGCCTGATTCTCCCACCAGCCGCCATACGCCATGAAATGGGTCCTTCCCCAAGGATCCTTGCGTCCGTAAGGAATTGGCTGCCGGAGGCCCTGATCCATCCAGTCCCAGACAAAGTAGCCGGCAATGCGCGGGTTGGACCAGACCTGGTCCCAATAGGATTCCAGACTCCCGTTACTGTTCCCCATCGCATGAGTATATTCCGCCAGAACGAACGGCCGGTCCGGTCCCCACTTCGCAATGATTCCCTCAATGTCCCTCGCGGGCAGATACATGCGGGAAATGAGATCTGTGGCAAGGCCCTTGCCTCCCTGACGGTGCGTCGAATTCTCGTAGTGAACGAGCCGCGACGGGTCACGACGCCGCGCCCAGTCATAGCAAGCATTCGTGCTGGGACCATCCCCCGACTCGTTGCCAACCGACCAAAGAATAATCGAAGGGTGGTTGATGTCGCGCTCAACCATTCGCCGCATCCGGTCGATATGCGCATCCCGAAAATCGGGATTCAGGTTCAAGGCGTTGTCGGTCCCCCGCCCAAATCCATGGGTCTCGATGTTGGCCTCCCCCATCACGTAAATCCCGTACAGGTCACAGAGGCGATACCATTCCGGAACATTGGGATAATGGGCCGTCCGCACCGCGTTGAAATGATGTCGCTTCAACAGCCGGATGTCCCGCATCATGCTCTCGCGGTCGACCGCGTGCCCAGTGTCGGGATGGTGTTCATGACGATTGACGCCCTTCAGCTTGATGGGAACCCCATTGAGCAGGAAGACCCCGTCGCGGGTTTCCACCCGCCGAAAGCCCACCCGCTGGGCGACCACCTCCGTCGCCTTCCCATCACCATTTAGGACGGTCAGCAGAAGGTCATATAGATGCGGCTTTTCGGCACTCCAGGGACGTACCGATCCAAGGGCCATCGCCGCCTCCACCACCCCCTCCTGCGGGGAGGCGACCTCCCGCACAAGGGCCCTGCCCTCGGGATCCAGAAGCGTCACTTCAAGCCGTGCCGGTCCTTCAATATCTGCCTTCAAACGCAAATGCCCGCTGCCATCCGCGGCGCTGTAGTCGGCAATCGCCTCGAAATTCCGAAGCCGCTCCTCCGGCGCCATCCACAGATACACATCCCGATAGATGCCGCTCAGACGCCAAAAATCCTGATCTTCAAGATAAGATGCGTCGGACCAACGGTACACCTCCACCGCAATTTGGTTCTGGCCAGCGCGTACATAGGCGGAGACCTCAAACTCCGCCGCCGTGCGGCTCCCCTGACTATAGCCCACCAGTTCCCCAT
>JBEAQI010000149.1:0-9261 GCA_041163965.1 Verrucomicrobiota bacterium
CCCGGGTTCAGGGGCGGACCACATTAACCGCATGTTTGAGCGGCTGTACTGGAACTATGCCTGAGGTGAATGAGAAAGCCTGTTACCCTAGCGGCAGGAGCACCGCGAAAACCGTCAACTGGTCATCGGAGCGCTCCAGCTGGATTTCGCCGCCGTGCGCGCGAATGATCTCGCGCGACAGGCTGAGGCCGAGCCCGGATCCGGGTATGCGGGCGTTGCGAGTGAGGTCGGGTCTGTAGAAGCGCTCGAAGACCCGCACCTGTTCAGAAGGTTGGATGCCCAGTCCTGTATTGGAAATGCGGATATTTGCGTAGCCGTTTAAGCGTAGTGCGGCGAGGTGCACGCGCCCTTGAGGATGGTTGAACTTTATCGCGTTGACTGTAAAGTTCTGGAGGGCGCGCTCGAGCAACTGCGCGTCGCCTTGGACAGCGATTTCCGGCTCCAGCTCGCAGACGACACAGATGTCCGGTGCGAGCACCCGGCAGTCCTCGGCGAGGTCCTCGAGGAGCTGCGTGAGGTTGACCGCTTCCCGGGTTATCTTCAGCTGGCCGGCATCCGCCAGCGAAAGCAGCAGGAGCTTGTCCACGATGGCCTTCAGCCTGTGGATTTCCTCGGTCAGGCTACTGTAGACCGCCTGTTCCGGCGCATCCGGGCGGGTCAGCGCCGCCGCCTGCTCGATCTCCGCCTGAAGTCGTGCGAGCGGGGTCTTGAGCTCGTGCGAGGCGTCGGCACTGAAGCGGGTGGCCTGATGAAAACTGGTCTCAAGACGGTCCATCATGGCGTTGAAAACAGTGATCAGGTGATTGAGTTCGGCATCCTTGGCCGAGGCGGGGATGCGCTGGTTGAGCCCTTTGGCGGTGATGGACTGGGCGGTGGCGGCAAGCGCGTTGATGGGCTGCATGGCTCGCCGCGCCAGCAGCCATGAGCCGAGGCCGGTCAGCAGCAGGATAAAGGGCAAGGCGATCATGAACGACTGCAGCAGGTATGCCATGTCGGCGTTGAACTTCCGCACGTCCATGCCAAGCACCAGCGTGTTGTGGACGTTGCCCATCACGCCGAACCGCCATGGGCGGTTGTTGATCTGGCGCGTTTCAAAGCGCGGCCGGAACTTCGGCATGACGGGTCCGTCGGTTTTCATAGCTGTGGTCAGGTCGACCAGAACGTCATCCTGATACAGAGGTCCCTCCAGCGGCGCGAACGCGCCTCCGCCAAGCCCCTCCGGCCAATTGGCGGACGAATAGATCACCCTGCCTTGGGCGTCCTTAACCTGAAAGATAAAGGCGTCGCTGCGGCTGCTGTCCATGATGTATGAGAGGGCGTTCTCGAAGCGCTCGTAATGGCCGGGACCGTGCTGGCGGTTCAGGTTTCCTTGTCCGAGGCTCCGGATTTCCTGGTCGAGCCGCTGCAGGTGGAATCTAAGGGACAGGTGCCAGAGGAACTGGCCGGAGCCGAGCATGAGGATCACGGTCATCAGCCCCGATAGCAGGGCGATCTTCAAGCGGAAGGAACTGGGCATGAGTTTCATGGCTTGCCGGACCGGATCCGGTAGCCAACGCCGCGGACGGTCTCGATGATCGGATTGTCAGGATCGTTGCCCAGTTTTTTGCGGATTCGTTGGACATAAACGTCCACCAGATTGGTGCCCGGATCGAAGTCGTAATTCCACACATGCTCGCACAGTTGTGGGCGGTTGAACGTGCGTCCGGGGGATTGCATCAAGCAGGTCAACAGGGAAAACTCCCGGGCTGTCAGGTCGACCGCTTCGCCGCGCTGCTTGACCTCGCGGGTGATGAGGTCGACCGACACCTCGCCGCACTCGAGCCGGCTTTGCGACTGTCCGGCGGCACGGCGCAGGACCGCGTGGATACGCGCCACCAGTTCGTCGATGTAAAACGGCTTTGTCAGGTAATCGTCGGCGCCAAGGTTGAGTCCGTCCAGCCGCTCATGGAGGGAGCTGCGAGCGGTCAGCAGCAGCACTGGCACGGCGGAGTGCGCCTCCCGCAACTGGCGCAGGATGCTCAGGCCGTCGCGGCCGGGAAGCATGATATCGAGCACGATGGCGTCATACCTGCGGGTCATGGCCAGCGCCAGACAGTCGTCGCCATCGTCCACAAAGTCGACGCCAAAGCCTGCGGCTTCCAATCCCTTGCGGATGAAGGGGCCGAGTTTCGGATCGTCTTCGGCGACGAGTAGTTTCACGCCGACAGGCTAGCAGAACCGAGGCTGTCGCGTCGAATTCTTAAAAATGACAGTTTTGTAATGTGATCATGGGGATTGATTTAATGAAAAAGTGCTAGAAATGGTCCATGCCTTGTTCCAATTCGCTTCCAAAGGTCCTGTCTCTTCTGGTGTGTGCGTTGTCGGCGGGCAGTCCCGGCATGGCAGTGGTGGACGCCGTGCTAGGGCGTCCGACCGGTCATTCAATGGCCGTATCCCTGCTGGCTGACCGAGAGTCAAGTGTCCGCGTTGTCTACAGCCCGGCTGATGGCGGACCTGTAGAGCAAACGGCCCCGGTCAGCCTGCAGCCCGGCCAGCCGGTCACGGTCGACTTGGTCGACCTTGCACCGGACACCCGCTACACCTACCACCTCGAGCACCTCGATGCGGGCGCTACCCAGTACCAGGCCACGACAAACTGGACATTCCATACTCGCCGCCCGGCGGGTGTGCCGTTCACTTTCGTGGTGCAGGCGGACCTGCACTTTGGCGATGACTCAGTTTGCAATCCGGACGTCTACGAGGCGACAGTGGGCAACATGCTGGCCGATGAGCCGGATTTCCTAGTGGATCTCGGCGACACCTTTATGACCGAGAAGTATCCGCCCAGCCCCCTGACTTACGACACGCTGGAGGAGGTGGCGGCCGACCTGCGGCGCGAATACCTCGGCAAGGTGGGTGCCTCCGTTCCGCTGTTCCTTGTCTCCGGTAACCATGATTCCGAACTGGGTTGGCTGATCCCGCCAGACTCGGCGACCGACAACCGCGCGGTCTGGTCGACCCGCATCCGCGAGGATTTCTTTCCCTCTCCGGTTTTCGGTCCGGACTTCAGGGGGAGCACGCAGACTGATCCGGCGCTATTGCAACCGCGGGACGGCTTCTACGCGTTCCAATGGGGCAGCGCTTTGATCATTGTGCTCGATCCGTTCTGGTACACCAACCGCAAGCCGGCTTCGGGGACGCCCGATCCGTGGGGCTGGACGCTCGGTGAGCTCCAGTACAATTGGCTGAAGGACCTGCTTGCGAGTAGCCGCGATCCGTTCAAGTTCGTGTTCATCCATCATCTGGTGGGTGGTACGGCAGACGGCAAGGCGCGTGGCGGGCTCGAGGTGTCCGATTACTTTGAATGGGGAGGGTACAATACCGACGGCAGCTACGGATTCGATGAGCGCCGTCCCGGCTGGGGCAAGCCGGTCCAGGACCTGCTGCTTGAGAGCGGTGTACAGGTGGTGTTCCACGGGCACGATCATCTGCTGGTCAAGCAGGACTTGGATGCCGATGGCGACGGCCACACCGACCTCGTTTACTTTGAGTGCCCGCAGCCCGCCAGCCGCATCTTCAACGGCGACAAGAACGCTGTGGAGTACGGCTACCTGACAAGCTCCTACGACGCCGCCGGTCGGCCGGGCGTGCAGGGGGGCAGCGGGCACATGCGGGTTGTAGTCGATGCAAGCCGGGCGGTCATCGAATACGTCCGTGCCTATGCGGAGCGCGACCGCACCGCGCAGCGGGTGAACGGGGATGTAACCTATTCGTTTGTTGTGGATAGCGTCGTCCCGCCGATCGATGAGACGCCGTTTCCCGGAACGGTGATTCTCGGTCGGCCGGCCAACACCTCCATCGCCGCGAACCTCTGGTCGACAACGCACTCCGGCGACGTTTTTCTGACATGGCGCGGCGCCGATGGCCGTGACTCCGGCCAAAGCGCCACCTACCAGCTGCAGGCCGGCAATCCGCTCGAGGTGGAGCTGACCAACCTGTCACCAAACGCCCGCTACACTTATCGGGTGTGGTTGCGCCCGGCGGGAGCGGCCGCCTTCCTGCCTGCGCCGGAGCGGGCGTTTCACACGGCGCGCGCGCCCGGCAGTACATTTACGTTCACCGTGCAGGGCGATTCCCATCCAGAGCGGCGTCAGCAGTTTGACGGACAGCTGTATGAGCGGACACTGCGCACGGCGGCCGCGGATCAGCCGGATTTCCACATCCTGATGGGGGACGACTTCAGTGTCGACACGCTGGACGCGGCGACCGTCACGCGCGAGCAGGTAGTGGGCCGCTACACCCTGCAGCGGCCCTACCTGGGCCTGATAGGGGACGGTGCGCCGCTGTTCTTGGTCAACGGCAACCACGAGCAGGCGGCGCGGTACCTTCTGGACGGCACCCCCGACAACGTCGCGGTCTGGGCGCAGAACGCGCGCAATGCCTATTATCCGCAGCCCGCCCCGGACGGCTTTTACACCGGCAACGCGGAGATGGTGCCGCACATCGGGCTACTCCGCAACCACTTTGCCTGGACCTGGGGCGACGCGCTATTTGTGGTGATCGACCCCTACTGGTCGTCGCCCACCTGCATCGACAACCCCTTCGGCGGCGGAGACAAGCGCAGCAGTTTGTGGGATGTCGAGCATGGCGATGCCCAGTACAACTGGCTGAAGCAGACGCTTGAAGGCAGCACTGCGCGCCACAAGTTCGTGTTCGCCCACCATGTGCTCGGTACGGGCCGGGGAGGTGTCGAGCTGGCCAACACCTACGAATGGGGCGGCTACGACAGGAACGGGCAATGGCTGTTCGAGGCCTATCGCCCAGACTGGCCGAAGCCGATCCACCAGTTGATGGCCGACAACGGTGTAACCATCTTCTTCCAGGGGCACGATCACATCTGGGTGAAACAGGAACTGGACGGCGTCATTTACCAGACGTTGTCCGAACCGGCGGACCCGTATTACACTCTGTACAATGACTCCGCCTACCTAAATGGCGTGAAGTATCCAAATACCGGATACACGCGAGTCAAGGTCGGGCCGAATGGCGTGAAGGTGGAGTATGTGCGCACCTGGCTGCCCAAGGACGAGGGGCCCGGGCAGGCCAGCGGTTCGGTGGCATACAGCTACCACGCCGGAGCGACGCCGACGCCTTGGGGCGAGGTAGCCGGCGACTGGCAGTGGAGCCCACTGGGCTGGGTCCATGACAGCGCCTGGCCGTATGTCTACCTGGCTTCTGCCAACTGCTATGGCTGGATGCCAACGGGTATGACCCTTGAAAGCCTGTTCTGCTACCTTTTCCAGGAAGGCGGTTTCTGGGTCTACACCGGGGCGGCTTGGAATGGCTGGTATTACCACTTCGGAGGCAGCCATCCCGGCTGGAACCGCTGGCAACCCTATCCCAATTAATAACAGGAAATGAATATCATAAAACCATTCCCATTCCTTAAAGCGATTCCACTAGCAGTCGCGCTTCTCCCCATCCCTGTACAGGCGCAAGATAACCCGTCTCCTGAATTCAACCTCGAGCGGGCCCTGCGCGACGGCGGCCAGCGGACCACAATCGCGTTTTCGGGGCTTGCCATCATCACCGGAAACCTCGAGGCCCAGTCGTTTTTTCCCCCGGGCAAGGTCGCTGATTACTGGGGCTTTCAGTACCTGCGTGACAACGATCCCGACAACATGGGCCACAACACCAGCTTTCTCACGCGCGTAGCCTGTAACGTGCTGTATATACTTAACGACGAACAGATTGGCCTGCTCAAGGACCTGGCAGCGCGGCAGGTCGAGGAGATCGAGGCTTACGGCCTGCGGCGCTTCACCCTCATGAAAGTTTTCCGTCGCCTGGTCGACGGTGACCTGCCCAACGGCGCGGACGACCTCGACATGCAGGCGGTCATCGATGAGTCGCGCGCACTGTACCTGATCGACGGCCAGATTAGCTTCGACCGCGCGATCGTCTTCTGCTCAATCTATCGGTCGCTGGACAGCGCCCAGAAGGCTTGGCTCGATGAGATGGTTGGCAAGGGCTGGGAATCCTGGCCGCCGAAGACCATGAATGATGTGCGGGCCAAGCTGGCGGGCCTGACTCGCAGCGAGAACGTGGCGGTGATGACCTACGCCGGCGACATCTACAGTTGGTATGCCGGTTCGCTTGATTCGGATGTGTATTTCTGCCCGGAGCGGCATGGCACCTATTACGGGGGATTCTACATCAAGGACGCCCCAGCCATGGGGGTCGAAGGGTATAGCATCGATGAGGAGCTTACCAAGACCGCCGGTTCCTCGCTTTCCGATAGCTCCCTCGGTTATGTGACACCGGCCCAAGCTCAACTCATGGCCGATGTGGTCGATGTGCAGCGGGACAACCTCTATGGGGGGGTTGACAGTATCGTCAGTGCGCGCACAAGAATTTCAACCGCTTTACGCGGGCTCATCCGTCCGTCCGCTCCGTCGGAGGTGGAGGTCGACGCGGTCCGGCAATTGGTGATGGCGCAGTCCGCCTTATACGGTGAGCTTGACGGTGAAAACAACTACCACTATGCCCGCGCCTTCGCCGCGTTGAACCGGAGTTTGTCGGGCCCGCAGCGAACCGCCCTGCAAGGCCTGCGCAAGACGATAATGTCGGGTACCTACGCCAATGGAACGCCGTTTGATTTCTCCGTCTGCACGACGCCGTTCCTGTACTCGGCGGCGATAAGCGACCTCCCCGTGCTTGATCCATACATCGGCGACACCGACCACTTCTTCAATATCCCCAATACCGCTCCATGGGGCACGGTTGAAGGCGGCTGGTTGTGGAGCCCCCTCGGCTGGACCCATGACGGTAATTTTCCCTTCGTCTACGTGGCGACGGCCGGGTGTTGGGGCTGGATTCCGCCGTTCGCCACCGCCCAGCACTTTTATTGTTATCTGTTCGATGACGCTGGTTTCTGGGTCTACACCGGCGCGGCCTTTCCAGGCTGGGTCTTCAGTTTCGGCGGCAGCCAACCCGGTTGGAAGTTGTGGTAGGTTGAACGGCGCGTTTGTCCGGTTTAGACGCACCAATTCATTCGGCTTGCATGGATCCAGTGCTTGTTGGGATCGCTATCGCCATAGCGATCGGGTCTGGGGGTCCATTGTAGAGGGTTCGCAGGACGTCCGACACCCGACAGCGACCCCGATACCGACAGCGATTGATGTCATCTGTTGGAGTTGCGGATCAACAACTGAGGGAGTTTAACACAGCCATTCAGATGGGGCACGGTGCAAACATTTCTTAGATATGTCTTCAACTGTTAATGGAGAGCTGGAATTCCTTTTGGATGCTGTTGAAATTCATTTGGTTGCGCACTAACTCTCCTCCAAGGGGTGTGAAATCAAGCTCCCCGGTCCTAAACAAGCACCAGTGAACAGTAAAATTAAAGACCTGAACGTCGCGCAGACCAACCAGATCATCAGGATGGCTTGGGCTGATCGAACCACATTTGAGGAAATTGAGCGTCGGACTGGATTTACCGAGCCCGAGGTGATCCAAGTGATGCGCCGAGAGCTGAGACCCCGCAGCTTTAAACGTTGGCGCGAGCGGGTGAGCGGGCGAGTGACCAAGCATCAAAAACGTTTTCGGGCAATGGAGGGCGGCCGAGAGTGCGGGCAACAATGAAAGATGCGATGCGGGGTGCGCTTGTCGCCGATGCGGTTGCGTTGCCGGTGCATTGGTATTACGACACCAGCGCCCTGGACCGCGACTATCCCGATCTGGAAAATTATCAGGCGCCGCGTCATCCACATCCTGACAGCATTCTCTGGCGTTCGAAATATGTTCCGAGAAACAAGGCTGGAGATATTCTCCATGATCAAGCTCAGTATTGGGGCCAACGCGGCGTTCATTACCATCAGTTTCTTCCGGCAGGTGGAAACACGCTGAATTTTCAACTTGGACAGGAGCTGTACGCACTCGTGGTGACCACAGGAGCGTATCATCCTGATGCCTGGCTGGATCGCTACATTGAGGTGATGCGGACGCCGGGTTGGCATCGCGATACCTACGTCGAAGAGTATCACCGGGCATTCTTCGACAACCTCGCCCAAGGGAAAAAACCAAGGAATTGTGGCATTAAGGATATCCATATCGGGGGACTGACGCCGGTCCCGTTTTTGCTGGCTGCGTTGGCAACGATTGAGGAGGGCGATGCAGCGAAAGCGCTCGAATGCGTTTTGTCGCATCTGGCCCTGACGCATCTCGGTCAACCTGTCGCGAAGGCGGGACGTGCCCTTGTACGGATGCTTCAGGCCATTGCTTCCGGGCAACCGTTGCGCGATGCCATCGCTGCATACGCAGCGGGGTTTGTGACTGCAGCGAGTTTGGAGACTTGGTCAAAAGTGGAAGACCGCGTCGTCGTCGGTCGCCATTTGACGACGGCCTGTTATCTCCCGGATTCCTTTACCGCTTCGCTGTATTTTGCCTGGAAGTATCATGATGACTTTACCGCAGGTGTCCTCGCCAATGCACGGTGCGGTGGGGACAACGCTCACCGGGGCGTTGTTGTGGGTTCATTGCTTGGTGCGGCAAATGGGGTGTCCAAACGCTGGCTCGATGGCTTGGTGTGCGCAACCGATTGAGCGGGTTTACTGTTTTCTTGAGACCTGTCTCACCCGGCATGTGGCGCGAAAGTGGGGGAGCTTTGGCAAATTCCATTGACGATTTGAGGGGGGCGGAAAACAGTCAAAATATGAATATTTCGCACATTGGGCTGGGGTGGGAGCAGCCCTTTCCGATCACCCTTGGGCGGTATCTCAGGGAGCGTTTCGGGGACCGTGGACCCTTCGACTCGTTGCTGGTGTGGGTGCCGTCCAGTCGTTTTGGGAGGCATCTCCTGGCGGAGCTGTTCACGGCCGAGGAGGGGGCCTTGCATCCACCGCAGTTGATGACGCCGGCCCAATATGTGCAGAAGTGGATGGAGGGAAGGGAAGGCGTGGCAAGCGAGGCGGAGCGCCTATTGGCATGGCGGGACGCGTTGCAGGCCATTCCCCGTGGCCGATTGGCGTCCCTCTTTCCCGGCGTGGCGGCGGATGCGGGCAGGCGGGTGCCGTTTGATCTGGCGGTGCAGCTGATGCGGTTGCAGGACGAGCTGGCGGAGCTGGAATGGACGATGCAGGCGGTCTCCCGCACGGAGGAGGAAGAGACCCCGCGCTGGGAAGTGCTGGCGGAGTTGGAGAGCGGGTATCATGAGCGCCTTGCGCATCGTGGGAAGGACGATCCGAATCGGGCCCTTGCGGCGGGGCATGGCCTTCCCGCGGAGCT
>JBEAQI010000150.1:0-2966 GCA_041163965.1 Verrucomicrobiota bacterium
GGTAGAGGTCACCGGTGGCGTGAACGGAGTCGATGAGGGCCTTGACGGAGGGGAGTTGGCCGCCTGGAAAGATGTGTTTTTTGATCCAGTCGGCGGAGCGGCGCATGGCATCGTAGCGCGAATCCGGGCAGATGATAACCTGGAGGCCGAGGCGGCCTTCCGGTTTGAGGAGCCTGTGGCACTGCGTGAAGTAGGCCTTGAGGAACTGGTGTCCGACGGCCTCGAGCATTTCGATGGAGACGATGGCGTCGAAGGCGCCCTCAACGTGGCGATAATCCTTCAAGAGGATGGTGATCTGGTTGCTGAGGCCGGCTTCATGGATTCGTTGGCGGGCCTTTTCGAACTGGGCTTGGGAGATGGTGATGGCGGTGATTTTGACCCCGAAGGTTTGCGCGGCATAGATGGAGAAACCGCCCCATCCGCAGCCGATTTCCAGCACTTCCATGCCTGGGCGCAGGTCCAGTTTGGTACAGAGCCGGTGGTATTTGTTTTTCTGGGCGGTAGTGAGTTCTTCATCACCTTCAAACCAGGCGCTGGAGTAGGTCATGGACTCATCCAGCCAGAGCGCGTAGAAGTCGTTGCTGAGGTCGTAGTGATCGCTGATATTACGTCGGCTATTGGAGGGCGTGTTGCGGCGGCGCCAGTGGGCAAAGATGTTGAGGGCTTTGAGCGCATTGAAGCCGATAGCGGAGGCCGTTGAGCCGGACATGCCGGGAATGTGTTCCAAATTGTCGATAAGCGCGGCGATGAGGAGCGGCAGGTCCGGAGTGGACCAGTCGCCCTCCATGTAGGCCTCGCCGAAGCCGATTTCCCCGTCCGTGAGGACCCGTGTGAAGAAGCGCGGATGGAGGATGTGCAGGTCAGCGCAGGGCTGATCGGTCGCGGGTTTGCCCACGAGTTGGGAGGATCCATCCGGGAGCAGGATGCGGATCGGCGAGCGTTCAAACTTACCGATGAGGCCCATGACGAGCCGGCTGGCGACGCGCTGATGCCAGGAGAGGTGGCCGGAGGAGGTGTTATCGCTTGGGCGTGGCATGTAATAGAGAAGGTAAAGGCGTTTGAGCTGAACCTATTTTTAGGCGATGCGAAGAGAATTCAATCAGAAATGGCCAAATCTTTGAGGGAGCGGACGCTTTTCAGATATTTTTCCGCCGTTTTGGTGGGTAGGTGGGCAATTCCGCTTGATTGCGGTACGGCGTCGCGGAAAGGATGTTTGGAGATGTCCCTGTTGAACGAGATCCGTGGACTGGAGCCGGAGGCCTGTTGGGTGGCCTCAATTTCCGTATCCTCGGTCAATGGTCAGCTGCCCGAGGGCCTGTTGAGTCCGGCGGAGCAGGCGGCGTTGGGCCGGTTCAGTCGCGAGGCGGACAGGATGCGGCATGCCCTTGGGCGGGCCTTGGCGCGGGTCTTGTTGGGGGGCCGGTGCAACGAATTGCCCAGTCAGGTACCACTGACTGTGGATGCCCATGGCAAGCCGGTGGTGGAGGGGGGTACGGTGAGTTTCAGTATCGCCCACGGTGCGGATGCGGTTGTGGTGGCTTGCGCGCCGGTCGGTGCGGTGGGGATTGATGTTGAGGCGGTGGACCGGCCAGTGCAGGCGTTGCGGTTGGCCCGCCACTTTTTTCATGCGGAGGAGGTGGGCTTTATCGAGGGTGGGGAGGAGCGGATGGAAGCCCGCTTTTTAAAGATATGGACAGCGAAGGAGGCCTATCTCAAGGCGATCGGCCTTGGGCTCCGATTGCCGCTTCGGAGTTTTGCCATTGCCGTGGACTCCTCGGCGCGGGGCCGAGTGGTTGGCGGTCCGGAGGGACCGCGGGAGATCCGGTGGTGTCACCCTGTTGCCGGCCATCTGGCGGCCCTTTGCGCGGAGCTGATGGAGCCGGCGATTCATCTCCAGCTGGAGGTGAAGGGCGGGTGGCGTGGCGAGTTGCGAATCAGGACGGTGGGCCCGATTTCGCAAGATGAGCGCTGGCCTGATGCTTTTTAGCGAGGATGCCCCGTTGCTGTTCAGGGTGTTCCGACTTTCGATGGAACCGAACTCCCTTCAGGTAGAGCCGCATGGCATGCCAATGAATGAGGGTGATGACCTTGAGGGTGACAAAAGGAAACCGCAGACTGTACTGCAAGAGCGACTTGTCTGACAGGGCCACCTTGGCCCCGGTGAGGCTGGAGCGGAAGAACGGGTGCTCGGCCCCCGGTTCGTAGTTGTTGACGTAGAGCGACAGCCGCTGGCCTGGCAGGTCGGCCTTGATCTCGAGGCGCTGGTCGAGGTCGGAGAACGGTGAGATGTAGAAAAACTTCGGATGCCGGCTCTGGAAGCGGTTTTTTCGCAGGTCCTCGCGCCGCAGCAGGAACGGTTTCAGCTCCCCGAAAGTGTTATGCACCTCGACCACGACGGCCAGCGGTTGTCCTTGCACATCGAAGCAGAAGAAAAAGCTGACCGGATTGAAGACATACCCAAAGGTGCGCAGGTTGGTGAGGACAGAGATCCGCGTTGGCGGCTCCATGATGCCCTCCGATTGAAGATAGGCACGGATGTTTGACCGCAGGTCATCCTTGCCCATGAAGAGGTGGTCATCATCGCGGAAGCTGTAGACGTTGCGACGATTGTGGCTGAAGAGGGTCAGGGTCTGGTCGAGGACCGCCAACTCATCCAGATCGAGGTGCCACATGAAGAGCCGCGAAGTGAACCCATACTCGCGCGGGCTGAAGCGCTTGTGGAAGACGTGGCAGTTATACAGCGAGCTGCGCATCGACGGAAGGGGCCTGCAAAATTTCCTGTGCGGCGTGGTAGCCGGCGAGGATGCCATCCTCGTGAAATCCGTATCGGAAATAGCTGCCACAGAAAAGAACGCGCGACTCCCGGTTCAGATCCGGGAGCTCACGCTGGGCCTCGATGGCGGCCTTTGTGAATGTAGGATGGTCGAAATGAAACTCCGCGTGTATCTTGTTGGCGTCTATGCGTC
>JBEAQI010000151.1:0-2523 GCA_041163965.1 Verrucomicrobiota bacterium
AGACTTACCAAGGCAATCCCACCGCTATGGCGAATTACATCGCCAATGAGTTGCAACGGGAGCGGGCCTCCGCTTCCGAAGAAGGCCTCCTCGCCATGGGGGATATCCGCTTACAGCCTCACGATCTGGCGGATTTGGTCAGGCTGATCGATGACGACATCATCACCAAACAGGCCGCCAAGACCATCTTTGTGGAAATGTTTGCCACGGGTGGAAAGGCCTTGGACATTGCGGACGCCAAGGGACTGAAAAATGCCCCGCAAGACAACGCCGAACTGGAGGCATGGTGCCGCGCCGCCATTGAGGAAAATGCAACCGCCGCGCAACAGGTCCGCGATGGCAACGAAAAGGCCCTCAACAGTTTCATCGGCCCGGTCATGAAGGCTTCTCAGGGCAAGGCGAATCCGAAATCGGTGCGCGAAACGCTACTCGCCCTCCTTCATTCTGAATCGGCATAGCCGCCATCACTCACCGCGTCGTAAGCGGTCGACGCGCTCATACCACGCCACAGGAAGCACCGCCGTGCGGGCCTTGCTCTGACCCAAGTGGGGCGCCGACTGGTGCCAAAGCTCAACCTTGAAGCCATCCCATTGCCGCTCGAACAGCTCCCCCTCGGTAAAGAGACCTTGCGCGCCCCAATCGCGATAGGCCCGCCGCTCCTCATCGGGAACCGTACGCCAGGAATACAGCAACGATAGGGCTGCCTCCATGTCCCCCCATGGATAGGGCGTGGGGGCGCATTCCTCCATCCATATCCCGCTTCGACTGGGGCTCCCGCCATCCGGCACGAGCACAAACACCCCATCGCGGACCAGTCTCCACAGCCATGGAGCCTGCAGCGAAAAATCATTCAGCAACAGGATGCTGTCACAAGCACGAGCCTTGTGCAGGGCCTCCGTCACCGAGACCCCCGCCTGCCAGTCGACCATCGGCCCCGTTCCCCAAGCGGGACGTCTGCCTTCGCCTCCCACAATTAAAATGGGCTGCCCCTTCCCCGCAAACAGGTCCACGACAGCGCGAAGCCGATTGCCGAAGGGCTTCCATGCCTGTCCTTGCAACCAGATCGCCGTCCTTTGCTCGCTCTGGATGGCGACCGTTGCCGACAACGGCACCATCGGGCTCGGATACTCGTGAATATAACGGGCCGGAATCCACGCCAACCGTTGCCGCACCCACTCGCTTAAGGCCCCGCCAGCCACTGCTAGACGACCGGTGTGGCGAAGCTGCCAAGCCAAAAAGCCTTCCCACCGCGTCGGCCAACGATGCAGGAGCAAAACCTTGTGGGGACTGGGGTCCCAACTGCCCAACACATCTGCCCCGGCACCATCGTGGTACAAAGTCAGTGCGTTGTCCCCCCCATGCGCCCCGACCCATTCACGAAAAGACCGCTGGACGGCTCCCATCGCTCGCCAAGGGCGTTGCCCCCATCCCCCCCAGACAAAACAGGGCTCTCCAGTGGCGGCCGCCCACCCCTCTCGTTCGCTGTTCCCACAGTCGCCCTGGAAGACATGGCGGGCTTGTATTTTTGTGCCACTCATTGTTGTCTCCCGGTGTTCGTACCAAGTCTGTCCCCATTCAGGCGATTCTTTTCGATGGATTCACCGCTCGTCAGTATTCTCACCCGAACCCGTAATCGGCCGCGCTTTCTGGCACGCGCACGGGAGTCTGTCCTGGGGCAGCACGCCGCCCCGCCCTTTGAATGGATCGTTGTCAATGATGCAGGAGACCCTCGCCTCGTTGAGGAAATTCTCCAACCGGCCCAGTCGAGCTTGCCGCAAAGGCTTCATGTCCTTCACCTCCCTCATTCCAAGGGAATGGAGCACGCCTCCAACCGCGGTCTGCGACTGGCCACCGCCCCTTACCTCGTCATCCATGATGATGACGATTCATGGGAGCCTGATTTCCTGCAGCAAATGATCGGATGGCTCGAAGAGCCTGACCATGCCTCGTTCGCCGGTGTTGTCTGCCACAGTACCCTCATCCGTGAGTCGGCCGACGATGAAACAATCCGCCCCATCGGCTCCGCTCCATTCAATGCATGGCTCACACGCATCGATCCATGGAGACTCCTGCAGGAAAACCCTTTCCCACCGATCTCATTTGTATTCAGGCGCCACATTTGGGAAGAATTGGGTGGCTTTGATGAAGGGTTACCGGTCCTCGGTGATTGGGAATTCAATCTGCGGGTTGCCCTTCTGCACCCGATCGGCGTCCTGCCAAAACCGCTCGCCCGCTACCACCACCGCGTTCAGGCCAGTGACCCCGACCACGCCAACTCTGTCACCGCCGGCAATGACCTGCATCAAGAATGGGAAAGGCGATTGCGCTGTCGTTGGCTCAGCTCCCCACCGCTCCAAGACTTGCCGTTCTTCGGCGCGATTTCGCAAGCCGCCGCCACCACTCTCGCCGCCTCGCGGACCAGAGCCGCATTATTGTCCTTGCCGCTCCGTCCGGGCCCACAATGATCCGATCGTCGATGCCTCACCTCCCGAAAGTCGCCATCATCACCAGAACCCGTAATCG
>JBEAQI010000152.1:0-4047 GCA_041163965.1 Verrucomicrobiota bacterium
TGGAGCTGTCGATATCCAAGGCGGAGGTGCTTTGGTAGTCGCCGACTTCCCGGATGCCCTGATGCTCGAGTTTTTCCATCATCTGGCTGTTGTGGATCAGGGGGCCATCCGTGTAAACAGGGTGCCGTCCTTTGTTGGCAAAGTCCCTCGCGATGTCGATTGCCCGCTCCACCCCCCAGCAAAAACCCGCACTTTTTGCCCGTATTACTTTCATGGCCGATAGCGTTGGCAGAATTTCAGAAAAGTCAAAATCGTGCGGCCCTGCGCAGCCTCAGTCTTCTTTAGTGGTTTTCACTTCGACAATATCGTGTGGGGCAGATTCCCGTTGGCCGGCGGGACTGACCCGGATGTAACGGGCGCGGTCACGCAATTCCGCAAGGTCGGCCGCGCCAAGGTATCCCATTCCGCTTTGAAGACCACCGACTAGTTGACGGAGCGTATCGTCAAGACTGCCGGAAACTTCCTTGAGGGCCTCCACGCCCTCCGGGGCAACTTTGTCAGTTTTACGAGCTTCCCGCGAGTGGCCATAGCGGGCTGCCGATCCAGCTTTCATCGCCCCGAGACTACCCATTCCACGGTACTGCTTGTAGAGTTTACCATTGATTTCCATGATGCTTCCGGGGGCTTCGCGGCAGCCGGCGAAGAGGCTGCCGCACATCACGGCATGGCCAAGGGTAAGGGCCTTGACGATGTCGCCGCTTTTGCTGATCCCGCCATCCGCAATGAGGGCGGTTCCGGTTTTGACGGCAGCCTTGGAGCAGACGTACAAGGCCGTCAGCTGCGGAATACCGACACCGGCGACGATGCGGGTGGTGCAGATGGAACCCGGACCCTGGCCCACTTTGACGGCATTCGCGCCACATTTAGCAAGGTATTCCACTCCTTCCGCGCTCGTCACGTTTCCGGCGATGAGGGTGATTTCTGGAAAGGCCTTGCGCAAGAGTTGCAAGACTTCGCCGACGCCGGCACTGTGTCCGTGGGCGGTCGACACGGCCAACGCGTCAACACCCTCCCCAACAAGATTGTGGGCATGCTGAAGAATCCGCTCACGGTCCAATTCACCGGCCGGGGTGCGCGTTGCGGAGAGCGCGGCGGCGCATACCAAACGAAAACTGGAATCCCTTGCCGGTTTGACCTCGGCGCTTTCCTCCTCGCGGATCCGCTCGATGTCCGACATCGTAAAGAGCCCTTTGAGGTGTCCGGCCTTGTCGAGCACAATCAGTTTATGAATCCCCATATGCTCCGTGAAAAAGCGGTCAGCCACGTCGATGGGGTTGTCAGCGATTTCATGTTGCTGAATCGTGTAGACCTCGGCGGCAGGTGTCATGGCGTCCGCCACCTTGACTTCCTTGTAACGGTTTTTGACGATTCTCCCGCGGAGCAGGCCCAGAAAGCGGTTTGCTTCATCGACCACCGGAAAGGTATGGAATTTGAAGCCACGTTCCTCGATCATGGCGAGGACATCTCCGATGTATTGTTCCGGTTTAACGGCGATCGGATCTTGGATGAGGCCATGCACGTCGTTTTTGACCTTGGCCACTTCGCGAACTTGCCGCCTCTCGGTCATATTGTAATGAATCACACCGAGGCCGCCGTTGCGCGCCATCGCCGCTGCCATCTCCGATTCAGTGACGGTATCCATGTCTGCCGAGAGAAATGGAATGTTGAGGGTCAGGCTTTCCGATAGGCGGGCCTCCACGCGCGTCATGCGGGGCAGAATGTCGCTGAACCGGGTGGCCAGGGTGACGTCATCAAAGGTCAGTCCGATGGAACTGTGGTGACTGAAGAAGGTATCCGCGTTCTTGTAATACAGAGCGTCCGGGTCTGGAAGAGAGGAAATCCGTGCCATTGTGCAGTTGAAAGAACGCCCCCTGTTTGAATCAAGCCGAAAAGCGCTCCTGTGAGGCGATTCTGGAGAGCGCAAGTCAAGGGCCACATAGCAGAACCCAACTGGTGACAAACCCAACTGGTGACAGACACCTGTTTTCCCAACATGCAATTGGTGACCATGCAATTGGTGACAGACACCTACTATTGGGAACTTTCGAATACGTTGTGGGAGCGTCCGAAGGTGTTCGCGAGAGTGGGGACAGACACCTCTTCGGCATTCAGCAAGACATCTCTTCAGTAAGGGAGCGACTCATACTGCTCGGTAATTGCTTTAGTTTATTTTGACTTGGGAGCCATCTCGGTCGCCTTTGCGAATGGGGTCGGGTATAGCCGGTTGGCTGTCTCATCCGACCCGGATCCCGATGATGATAGCGATTGCTGTCATCGGGTTCTGTTGCAGAATGAAGAACCAGGACAGGGGCGAGGTGCTGGCTATTTCAGATGTTCTGAGCGCAGGTGGATGTGTTTTGGGACGGCAGCCGGGGGGAGACGCTTTTTGAGGTCGAGGAGAAGTTGGGCCGTCTGGATGGGGAGGTGAGGCGGGCAACTGAGGACCAGTTCGACGCGTTGGCCCCAGAGAGGATCTTCAACGCCGATACAAGTGGGGATAGCTTCCGGACAGCATTCCCTGGCTGCGGCTTCGACGGCTTCCGGATGGACCAGTTCGCCGCCGCTGAGAAGGACGCGGTCGGAGCGCTTGAGGACATGAAGGGAGCCGGTTTGGTCCCAGCGGCCGATATCGGAGGTGGCGAATGCCGTGCACTCGTCGCGGGGTGGTTCACCGAGGTAGCCTTTGAAAAGTGCCGGGCTCTCAATGAGGATGCGGCTTTCCTCGTTGAGCAGTATGGAGGCGTGAGGCAGCGGTTGACCGACGCCGTTGTGGCCAGAGAGGAAGGCGGCTGGATCGAGGACAGTGACCATGGCGGCGGTTTCAGTGGCTCCATAGCAAGGAGCGAGGCGGATGTTTTCCCGGCGAGCCGTTTCGAGGAGCTCCCCGGGGCAGGCCGCGCCACCCACGAAGATGGCTCCGAATCGCCGCAGCAGGGGAACACCGTGAGGATGTTGAAGGAGACGCTTTAATTGGGTGGGGACGAGAGACATCGAAGCCTGCTGAAGCGGGAAGGGCGCGTTGTGGATGTTTTCCGGGAGTCGATAATCGGCAAAATAAACGCTTCCTTCGCAGGCTGCGGCGCGCAGAACCGGCATCAGGCCACCGACGTGGTGCTGGGGCAGAACGACAACCGCATGTGGCAATTCCTTGGCGTAGAGGGTGGCGAATCCGTGTGCGGCCGAGCTGAGGGAGGCAATGGTATGGCGACACCATTTCGGGATGGATGTGGAGCCGCTGGTGGGAAGCAGGATATCGCGAGGGCCGGTGCCTGAGGAGGAAAGGGGAAGCAGCCTGTCGTTCCAAGCCTCGGGCCATCCAGGATCGGCGATGGCAACGGGTGCATGCGAGGAGAGGGCCTCAAGCAGGGTGGTCCAGAGCTGAGGAGGCGGCAGGGCCTCAGAGATGAGGACCGGTCCGGCCTGCTTCGAGGTTGGGAAGGGAAGGCCGAGGGCGTTGCTGATCAGTCGCAGATCGAGTTCCATAAGGCTTCCAGGCGGGTAGGATCGGGAGGGTGGAGAAAAGGTCCATCCTGAGGCAGGCCCCAGTCGTCATTGAACCATGCTTGAGTGCCGAGGCCATGCACGGTTTGATGCGGGAGGCGGGCCGCGATTCTGAGGAGGGCCGTCAGCCCGATGGCCGTCTCAAAAGCTGAGCTGAGGATAATTTTGTGGCGGGCGGGAGCGAGGAGCTCCATCCAACTATCCGGTGGGCCCATCAGGGAGGGTTTCACGATCCAATAGCCTGGCCAGCGGAGGCCGTGCCACTGCGCCAGACCAGAACCCGAGAGAGACTCATCAAGGGCAAGAGGAATGAGCGTCTGATGAGCGATCTCCAACCAGACTCCGGCAGGCGTATCGTGTGGGAAGGGTTCCTCCACAAATTCTAGGCAGGGCAGGTGATCGTTCAAACGTGCACTCCAGAATGTCCAGTCCTCCAATGACCATGAGCGGTTGGGGTCGATGCGAATTCGCTCACTTTCAGGCAGCGCGAGCAAGATCGGTTCCAGAAGGTGCCATTCAGCGAGCCGATCCTGAAGGCCAACCTTG
>JBEAQI010000153.1:0-5050 GCA_041163965.1 Verrucomicrobiota bacterium
AGGGCGACTCCCTGGGTAACTGGTTAAAAAAACAAAGAGCCCTGTAAGGGCGACGGAGGCCGTTGGAATCTACCATCCTTGCAGGGTGCATTTCTGAGATCCGCCTACAATACGGTCCGATACCGATCCCGATCCCGATACCGATACTGATACCGATGGCGATGGCGAACCCGATTGGGGGTTAGTGGGGGGATTCCTTGCGTTTGCCGAAGGGGAGGAAGGGAGTCCTTTTTTTCTCTGGGGCTGGAGGGCTGGAGGAAAGAGGTAGGGTGACGTGGACGGTGTGGAGATCGTCACCGGGGGTTTCGGTTGCGCCTATGGATCGGAAGAGGGCGAGCATGCCCGTGTTATCGCGGTCGACCTGGGCCCAAAGGCGGTCGAGGCCGCGGGTGGTAGCGATTTCCTGCAGGCGTTGGAGAAGGATCCGGGCCATGCCGAGGCGGCGTTTGTTTTCGGCCACGACAAAGGCCATTTCGGCGCCCCTTTGATCAGAATCGAGGTAGTAGCGGCCCACGGCGTGGATGACCTGGCGGGGTCCCTGCAGTTCCAAAATGGCAAGCGCAACATCGCGGTTTTGGTCGATGCTGACCATTTCGAAGGCGCGCTCGCGGGTCATGCGGGTGACGGTGAACCCGTATCGTCGGACGATGGTTTCCTCGGAGTGTGAATAAAAGAAGGCTTGGAGGCGGCGCTCGTCAGCGGGCCCGAGGGGACGCAGGAGGTATTCCCGATTGTCTTTGAGGTGGACTTTGCGGGTGTCGATTCCCGCCACGGCGGCGAGGTTGGGGGGCGGCAATTGAAAATAGGTTGGCAGGAGGTGGTGCTGGCGGGCCTCGCGGAGCAGGGCTTCGCGAAAATCCGGGTGGGCGATCTGCACCAGTTCCTGGACCCGTTCCTGAATGGTCCGGCCCCGCAGGGTGGCGATTCCCCATTCGGTGATGATGAAGTGGACGTCGGCGCGGTGACAACCGACCCCGGCACCGGCGGGCAGATCCGTCACAATGCGGGAGAAGGGCCGGCCGTCGGCATCAAGTCCGCTGGAGGGTAGGGCGATGATGGGCCGGCCGTCGCGGCTCATGGCGGCCCCGCGGACGAAGTCGACCATAGAGCCGACGCCGCTGCGAAAGAGCCCCTTGACCGAGTCGACGACGACCTGTCCGGTGACGTCGGTGAGGATGGCCCCGTTGACGGAGACCATGCGGTCATTGCGGGCAATGGTCAGCGGGTTGTTGACGAATTCGGTGGGCCGGAAATCGACATGCGGATTCTGGTCAAGAAAGCGATAAAAGGCGGCGGTTCCCAGTCCTTGGGCGGTGACCAGTTTACCCGGCAGGAGGCTTTTTTGCGAGTTGTCGATAACGCCCATTTCGAAGAGCCGCTGAATGGCGTCGCCGATAACTTCCGAGTGGATACCGAGGTGGCGGTGGGATTCGAGGGCGGCGGCGAGGCCGTGCCCGACGGGGCCGACGCCACATTGCAGGGTGTCGCCATCGTTCACCAACTGGGCGGCGTATTCGCCGATGCGGGCATAGACCGGATCGGGGGGTGGGGCGCGGAGCTCCGGCAGATCGGCCTCGGCCTCGATGGCGGCGCGGATGCGGGAAAGATGAATGTGGCTGAGGCCGCCGGTGCGGGGCAGCCGCGGGTTGATCTGGGCGATGACGAGGCGCGCGGATTCAATGGCGGCGGGGGTCCACTCCACGGAGGGACCCAGTGAGCAATAGCCGTAGGCGTCGGGAGGCGAAACCATGATGAGGGCCACGTCCACCGGCAGCGTGCGGTCACGGTAAAGGGACGGCAGGTCCGAATAGTGGACGGGGGTGTAGTCGGCGTTGCCGTCATTGACCATCCTGGCCAGTTCCTCATCGAGATAAACAGCGTTGACCTTGAGGTATCCGGCGTGGCGTGGATTCAGCCACGGGGCAGGCGGCAGCGTTAGGCCTTGAACCAGCTCAAGGTCGCCAATCCGGGCGGCCACGCCAAGGAAGCTTTCCATGAGGGCGACGGGGCAGGCGGCGCCCGAACTCAGATGGAGACGCATCCCCGGACGCAACAGGCGCGGCCAGTCGGGGACCGGGGGAATTGAGGAAGGCGTGGACATCGCAGTGGATTGATTGAGCAGGTGTAGTGTTGTCGGAATGGAGGCGGTTGGCAATCCAAGACCATGGATCCCGATCAAACCGGCGGCGGGAGACCACGCCATGCGGCACCCGCTCGCGGGTTGACGAATGGGCGGAGGCGTGTTCCTGATGGAGCATGATCGTCATCGTCTCAGGCAGTATCCGACCCGGCAGCAACGCCTTGAAGGTGGCCCAACACCTCGATTCCCGTTACCGGGCCGCAGGGGCGGAAACGGCCCTGCTGGATCTGCGAACCCTTCCGCCCGAGGCCTATCAGGGGGAGGCTTACGCCAAGCGCCCCGAGGCGGTCACCAAAGGCTTCGTGGAGCCGGTGCTGGCAGCGGATGGCCTCGTTGTGGTGGTGCCGGAATATAACGGAAGTTACCCGGGGGCCTTGAAGCACTTTGTCGATCTGCTTCCGTTTCCGGAAAGTTTTGAGAATCGGCCGGTGGCCTTTGTTGGGATCGCGGCGGGCTATTATGGTGGTCTTCGCGCGGTTGAGCAGCTCCAGATGGTCTTCGCTTACCGCAACGGCCTGCTCTTCAATAAGCGGGTTTTCATTCCGGCGGTGTACGGTATTTTTGACGAGGACAACAACATCAAGGATGAGGCCATCCGAGAGCGGCTGGAAAACCAGTCAACGGCCTTTTTGACCTTTGTTGGTGAACACCGCCGTCCGGGCTGAATTGACTGGCGGATTTGGGGAAATCGGATAAGCTGACGGCATCATGAAATCCGCATCTTATCCAGTCCTTGTGTTCCTGATTCCGCTTATCCTTGGCCTGAGCGGCTGTGCGACGCGGTATCAAGTCCGGGTCGACGCCTTGAGCACCCTGCCAGCCCGGCCCAGTGTTCAGCAATCCTACGTTCTGGTCAACAACACTCCCGGCGACGAGGCCGACAGCCTCTTTTTCAAGGAGGTCGGGCGCCATCTCGCACCGGCATTGCGGAAAGCGGGGATGGGTCCCGCCGTAGACGGATCGGGTGATCTGCAGATTGCGGTGAAGGCCTATCTTTCGGAGCCGCTTATCGAGACCCGCACCACCTACAATCCCGTTTACATGGATTATCCGGGTCGTGCGGTGATGGTGAGGGTCCCCATTGTCAATGCCGATGGCAAGGTGGTGCGCTACGCCTACACCCATTATTACACGCATCCCCGACGCGATCTGGCAGGGTATGTGGACCGCGACCTGCAGGTCACGGTGTATGACAAGACTCTCGAGTTGAACGCGCGCCGGGTGCGCGAGGACGGCTCGGTGGGCGAGGAGGTCTGGTCCATTAAAATTTCCCTACGCAACGAGAGCACCGATTACCGTGCCGCTCTGCCGGCTATGATTGTCGCCGCGGAACCGTACTTTGGGCGCCAGACGGCAGGGGAGGAGCGGATCGTCATCCGCGCCGATGACGAGGCCCTCAGCGCTTTCCGCCAAGCCCTTGCCAATGGCCGATAATCCCGACGAATGGTTCGATGTGGTGGACGTTCACGACCGCGTCACCGGACAAGCGCGGCGGGCGGATGTCCATGCGCGCGGGCTTTTGCACCGCGCGGTGCACATTCTGGTCCGTGACCCAGATGGCAGGGTCTTTCTCCAACAGCGTTCGCTACAAAAAGATTCCCATCCCGGCCGGTGGGACTCCTCTGCCAGTGGTCACCTTGATGCGGGGGAGGGCTATGCCGCAGCGGCGAAACGTGAACTCCATGAGGAACTGGGACTCGTGGGCGAGCCCCGCGAGATTGGATCTCTACCCGCCAGTCGTGAGACAGGATGGGAGTTTGTGAGAATATACACCGTCCGGCATGCTGGGCCTGTGACGCTCCATCCGGAGGAAATCATGGACGGGCGCTGGCTCGATCCAGCTGTCATTGATGAGTGGATACAGCAGGATGGAGGGGCCATCGCGCCGGCTTTTGTGGCCGTCTGGAAGGCAGTGCGGCCCCTCTTTTCATAGCAGCGCAAAATTATTTGTACGAACTCAAACAGGTGGCAAGAAGCGCTATCGCTATCGCCATCGGTATCGGGATCGGGATCGCGATCGGTATCGGACGTCCTAGAAGGCCCCTGTGATGTGGCCCGAGACCCGATCCCGATGGCGATAACGATCCCGATGAAGCGTGAGTGAATGATCTCTCCCGGAGCTCATGGTGAGCGCGGAGAGGATATGGAACCGCCAAGGGGGCGGGTGAAGGTGGCGTCAACCGGCGCGAAGGGTCTCAAGATGCCGCCCCAGATGCCGCTCAAGAAAGGCCGCGTGCAGGTCCTTTTCCTTGTCAAGGAGGGCGGTGATGGCCTCCTTGAACGATTGACCGCTGGCGGTTTGCCCACGGGTCAGGACGGATCCAAAGGTGACATGCAGGACCTGCCGTCCGAGGTCCTCGTCGAGGAAGACCCGTTCTCGGTCACTGTGTGACGACGCCATGAGGGAGGGTAGGTCGCTGTCCTGAACGGAAATATGGTAGGTGGCCTTGTCCTCACTGAAACGCGTTGCGCAGTAGCGGAGGATCTCCTCAAACAAGGCGGCATCCTGCCTCGCCACGACCCGCAACGCCTCCAAATAGCTGGTGCCGGCGGTCTTCACGTGCAGTAACTCCCCGCAGACCCGGCCAATGATGGGATAGATCGAGAACTTGTCGGACCCCGAATGAATGCTGATTTTGTAGGGCCCGAATGCTTTCGATACCGCCACATGGGCGCGCAGCGCCTCTTCAAAGGCGCGGAGGTCACCCTTGTAGTCGATGCCCTTCTCGAACTCTCCGATGAAGCGCGGGGCGAGGCTGACCACCTTCACCCCGCGTCGTTTTAACTCTAACGCAAAAAACAAATGCTCCAGGACGGAGGTCGGAGAATCGGTCTCGTCGACGGAGACTTCGATTTCATGTCCCCGACCGGCAGTCGCGGCGGCAATGTGACCTGCCATCTGCTCCGCGT
>JBEAQI010000154.1:0-17552 GCA_041163965.1 Verrucomicrobiota bacterium
TAGGGAAGGGCCTCATCGGCGCCCTCGAAAGCCTCTCCCGTGAACACCACACTCGGCGTGCTGCAATGCACCAGACGCTCCACGCCGTGTCCCTCCATCGCCCGAAGGACCGCCAAGGTGCCCAAATGGTTCGCATCCCAATAGGGCTTGGCCTTTCCCCAAACGCCCGCCATTGCCGCCGTGTGAATGACCGCCTCCACGCCCCGCATCGCCTGCCCCAATGGTTCATTATCCAGCAAGCCTCCGCGTACGACCTCCACCCCCAATGCCTCCAGGTCAGGATGCGCGCTTCGCTGATAGGCCACCACCGCATGCCCCGCCTTGAGGAGTTGCCCCACGATGTGGCGCCCGAGAAAACCACCCCCGCCTGTCACCAGAATTCTCATCTTCATCCATGGCGCCGTGCCAATTCAAGACGGTTTATCTTGGCGTTGTGGCGGACATCAACCGGAAAACCGCGACTGTGAAAAATGCGTTTTATCAAAGCTGTGGCAGGCTGCTTTTGGGCCCGCTGCAAAAGCGTTTGTGGATCAAACTTGGCCCCGGGCAACAGCTCGACAACAAGGGCTGGCTCCTTCACGGGGCCCTTTCCCATGCCAATCAAAGCGACCCGCCTCACTCCCGGCAATCCATGGAAGTGCCCCTCGCAGCACTCCGTGAAAAGCGTTCCCTCAACCGTTTCCACGCGCTCCGACAAGCGCCCGCAAAACCAGAGCCGGCCCGCCGTATCAAGATAACCGGCATCGCCCATGCGATGCCAGATCCGCCCAGCCTCATCACGGATTTTGGCCCGCGCAGTGGCCTCCGGCAAAGCATCGTAGGCCGCCGTGACACTGGGCCCGGTCGCCACCACCTCCCCAATCCGCCCCGGTGCCAACTCGACTGCCTCGGAAAAATCGCGGAGCACGGACTGGGTGATTTCAATGATCCTGACCTCCACCCCACTGACCGGCACACCCACGCAGATGCCAGCCCCACGGCGCGTCTGTTCCGCGGTCTCTTCAAGGATCGTCCGGCCCTCAATCGCCGTCACCGGAAGGCATTCCGTGGCACCATAGGGGGACCAAATCCGGGCCCTTGGAAAAACGCGGCGGACCCGCTCCACCAGATCCGGTGGCACCGCCGCTCCAGCGCTCAGGACCCGGCGCATCTTCGGAAAGGTTTGCCCGCACTCCAACGCAAATCGGGCCAGCTTATCCCACAGGACAGGGGACCCGAAACTGTTGGTGACTCCAGTCTGTTCAATGGCCTGGAGGGCCCGGCCGGCGTCCAGCGCAGCCGGGCGGGAGGCATTGATCTCCGGCACCACCGTCGTCATTCCCAAGGCTGGATTAAAAAGGGCAAAGACCGGCAACATCGGGAAATCAACCTCTCCGGGCTCGATCCCGAAGGTCTCGCGCACCAACCGGACCTGGGCGTCGAATTGTCCATGCCCATAACAGACTCCCTTGGGGGGACCAGTCGATCCGGACGTAAAGAGAATCGCCGCCAACTCCTCCGCCTCAGGTTCGCAATCCGCGTAGGGCGTGGAGGGAAATGTATCAATCCAGCTCTCAAAGCGGTTTCCCACAAGGATGCGGTCTCGTACCGACTGGAAAACGCCGCGAAAGAGACGGCTCACCATGTAGCCGGACCGAATCGCGATCAATCCGCTTGGCCGGGTGCGCCGGACGCAGTCCAAAAATGCCCGCAAGCCCATCCCGGGATCAATGACCACCGGAACCGCCCCGACCCGGAAAAGGGAAAAACAGCACAAAATGAGCTCCAAACCAGGCCTCACCATGATCAGGACGCGCTTGCCACGGGAAATCCGGCTTGCCTCCAACCCATGGGCCAATTGAGCGGTCCGCGCCGCCATGGCCGCAAAACTCAGGGTACGATACTGGATCTCGCCAGTCCGCGACCGCCCGGTCGGCGCCATCAGGGCCGGTAACCCCGGCGCCTCAGCCGCCCGAAGCGCCAGAAACCGGGCCACGTTGGCCGAACTGGCCGCGCTCACGCACCGCCTCCGCTCAGGCGCTTGAAACTCTCCTCGGCCCGGCTCCGACAGGCACTCGCGTAATCTCCGATAAAGGTCAAATGGCCCATCTTGCGGCCTTTTCGAGCCGCTCCCTTGTCGTACAAATGGAGTTTGCAGGCCGGATCCTGCAAGACCGCCGCCCAGTCTGGGTCGCCGGCTTGCCAAAGGTCACCCAGCAAATTGAGCATGCAAGCGGCACTGTGCTGGCGCGTGGAGCCAGGGGGAAGCCCACAGACCATTCGGATGTGCTGTTCAAACTGGCTGGTGACATGGGCATCGATGGTCAGGTGCCCGGAATTGTGGGGCCGGGGGGCCAATTCATTCACCACCCACCCACGATCGGTCAGAAAAAGCTCCACCGCAAGGATGCCCACCAACTCAAGCCCCTCCAATAAAGCCTCCGCGATCTCTCCCGCCTCACGCTCCAGCGCCGGGTCCACCGCCGTTGGACTAATCGATAGATGCAGAATGTGGTGCCGATGAATGTTTTCAATCAACGGATACGCAAAGACCTGCCCGGCAGCATTTCGCCCGCATAAGATCGAATATTCTCCCTTAAAGGAAATCCATTTCTCCAAAATCGCGGCCCGTCCTGCATACGGGGCCCAGGCCGCCTCGACATCATCGCCGGCCTTCAGGCGAACCTGCCCCTTGCCGTCGTACCCGAAATCAGCTGTCTTCAGGACCGCATCCGGGCCGATCCATTCCAGGGCGGTGGTCAATTCCTCCGCAGTCCGCACCAAGGCGAACGGAGCATGGGGCACCCCCACCTCGCGAAGAAACTGCTTCTCGCGCCCACGATTCTGGCAGATTTCCAAGGCCCGCCGACCTGGATAAACGCGACAGGTTTGCTCTAGCAAGTCGACCGCCGCGGCTGGAATGTTCTCGAATTCAAGGGTCACACGGTCCACGCGCCGCGCCAGCTCAAGGAGACCCGCAGGATCATCGTAAGCTGCCGCCACCACCCCATCCGCCACCATCCCAGCCGCGCACGAAACGTTCTTCTCAAGGACTTGGAAGCGATAGCCGAGCTGGCGACCGGCGAGGATGGACATCCGCCCAAGTTGGCCTCCCCCCAACATCCCAAGGGTCGCTCCAGGTGGCAGCCTATCCATCATTCGGGCAATTTCATCGATTCCACCTGGGCTCGCATCTCCTCCCGGTAAGCCTCCAGCCGGACTCGAAGCGCTCCATCCTGCAGCGCCAAAATGGACGCCGCCGCAAGGGCCGCATTGCGAGCTCCAGACGCTCCAATGGCAAAGGTGGCCACGGGAATGCCAGCCGGCATCTGCACAATCGAGAGGAGGGAATCCAAACCGCTGAGGGCGCGGCTCTGCACCGGCACACCCAGCACTGGCAGCGTCGTCAGCGAAGCCACCATTCCGGGCAGGTGGGCCGCTCCCCCCGCTCCGGCAATAATCACCTTCAGACCGCGTCCTGCCGCCTCGCGGGCATACGTGAACATTTTATCGGGCGTCCGGTGAGCGCTGACAATCCGAGCCTCATGGGAAACCCGCAGGGTCTTCAGAATTTCCACCGCGCCGCTCATGGTCTCCCAGTCGGACGCGCTGCCCATGATGATTCCAACGTCAACGGCCTCGGCAATGTTCATGGGTTTCAGTGATAGGTGCCGACCGCCTCGGCGCAATCAATTTTGCCCCCAATTCGGTATCATCCAAAAGCAAGTAGCACCACACCCACCACACTGATCAAGCCGCCAAGGACAGAGCGGGGTCGGGGTCGGTCCCCCTCCCACCACCATGCCATCGGAATGACCACAATCGGCGTCATCGCCACAATGGGCTGTACCAAGGCAGTCGGTGTCGTTGCCAGCGCCCATTGATAGCAGACAATCCCAAGGATGGGCCCGGAGGCTGCGTTCAGCATGACCACCGCGGCCTTGCGGGACATCCCCACTTCACCCGCTCCGGGCTGGGGATGGCTCTGCCATGCACGGATCACAAAACTGAGAAGATAAAACCCAAGAATGACGAGCGTTCCCCCAAGAAGGCGCTGGTACCCGGTCGTCACCCCCAACAAAAGGTTCTCAGCGAGGTCTGGTCCGGTGAGCCCCTCGGAAATCGCCCCCAGCGAATAACCCTTGCGGCTCAGAACCGCTCCACCACCCTGCCCCAAGGCCGCCAACAGCCCGAAGAGGAGACCCGCGATGAAACGCTTTGGATGGGCCACCGCCAACTCCCCAGGAGCCAGCGCCAAAACAATGCCCATGAGAATCACCGCGACCGCGAATAATTGAAAGGGCGTCACGGTGGTTCCAAGCCATGCCCACTCCAAAAAGCCGGCAATCGGAGCCGCCAGACACTGTGCCATGAGCAACGTCAAACGGGAGCCGATTCTTGGCAGCGCATAGAAAATTCCAATGTCCCCGAGACCGAAACCGATAATCCCGCTCAAGAAGAAAAACCAGAACCCGGCACCGCTCAATCCCCCCCCCCAGAGGTGCGCAAAAAAACCGAGGACCATCAGGGCCACGAGAATGCGGGCCAGATTAGCTTGGTTTTCCCCAAGAAGGGCCACCGATCGGCGGGCCGCGATGACGCTGGTGCTCCACAGAAACGTTGTGATCAGGGCCGGCACCATCGGCTAATCCTCCTCCACCTCTACACGTTCCCACCGCAACTGCCTCAGCGCCAACCAGTCCTCGTTCACCAAAAGGTCCCAGATCCTGCCAGCCTCCTCCAGCCCAACCTCGCGCAACAGGTCCAAAGAACCCTCCGGACTTTCACAGACCATGATGCCTCCCTCCCGGTAAACCAAGGTCATGCCCTCCGCATGGCTCAGATACACATCGGGATAATCAACGTCGGGACCTGGCCGGATGACGGATTCAAGGAGGCGTCGGCGCTCCGGCGCGGACGGGTCCAAAAGGGTCTGACCATACAAATCTGTCGTGAAAAACCGCATATGGGCCTCAGTCAGACTCCCAACGGGCAAAAAGGGATAGGGGCAAAAAGCGTTTCCCGCCTCGACACGGCAAGGCCAGCTCGCCGAATTCATGCCGCCCACCGGGAAAATAATCCTCCATCAGCCCATTCAGCATCAAGCAGGAGGCCTCCAGATTGTAGAGGGTCAACACCACAAGGGATTTGCGCCCCCCCAACAGCCCGCGAATACTGTCAAAGAGTTGGGTGATCTGCTGCTCCACCTTCCAAACTTCACCGCGCGGCCCGCGCCCAAAACTGGGAGGATCAAGAAGGATCACGTCATAGCGGCGCTCTCGCCGGACCTCGCGACCGACAAATTTGAAGGCGTCGTCCAGAATCCACCGTATCGGGGCCGACTCGAGTCCGCTCAATTCCTGATTATAACGGGCCCAGTTCAAAGCAGGCTTGGAAGCGTCGACATGGGTGACACTGGCTCCCTCCGCCGCACAGACCAAACTGGCGATGCCGGTATAGCCAAAGAGGTTGAGTACCCTCGGCTGCGACAATCCCCGAAGCCGTTGCCGCAACCAACGCCAATGGGGCTCCTGCTCGGGAAACACCCCAACGTGCTTGGACATGTCTGTCATCCGGGCTTCCATCGTCACGCTCCCATAGCGCATCACCCAGTTCCGCGCCGTCTCGCCACGGACTCGCCAATTCCCTGACCCGTCTCCGGTTTCCGCGCCGGCCGCACGCCACTTCGCCTCCCTAGAATCAGGCAGCCACCAGGCCTTGGGCTCACCGCGTATCAACAAATGGTCCCCAAACCGCTCAAGTTTGCGTCGCCCCCCGCAATCAACGAGTTCGTAAGCATCCCATTCCGGTGTCTCCAACAGTGGACCGGCATTCATGGAAGCCTCCATTGGGGGGACTTCAGCGAAGCAAGCGGGCGCTTTGCACCACCACTGGCTCCACTGGGACGTTTTGCATCTGCCCGTTCGGGCCAGTCTCCACAAAGGCAATCGCGTCCACAATGTCCATCCCCTCGTAGACACGCCCAAAGACGGCGTATCCGCTCGTTACCCCATCTCCGTTGAATCCGGCATTGTCCTGAAGATTGATGTAGAACTGGGAGGTCGCGGAGTTCATGTCCATGGTGCGGGCCGCGCCCACTGTGCCACGGGCGTTGCGCAACCCGTTGCTGGCCTCGTTGGGAATCGGATCACGGGTAGGCTTGCGCACCATCGACGCCGTGAATCCTCCGCCTTGGATCACCAGCCCGGGCTCCACACGATGAAAAATCGTACCATCGTAAAACCCGTCTTCGACGTATTGGAGGAAATTCGCCACGGTTTCCGGCGCCGCGCTCTCGAACAACTCAAGGACGATCGGCCCCATGTTGGTCTCCAGCCGCACCCGAGGGCGGGCCTCCGCGGCTTGCGTCAGCTCGCCCACGTCCACCGTTCGCCAAACCTGCGTCTCACCGGGCTTGAGGAGCACCAGCTCGGGCTTTCCCCGGCAACCAGCAAGGGCCAAGGTGATGATGAGCACGACCAACGACAAAGAATTGAACCTCATGACGACGCATTATCCGGCCTGCTCTGTCGATTTCAAGCGCTGAAGTCTGTTTCTTTGAGGGGCAATCGCACCCGGAATGTGGAGCCTCTCCCAGGATCGCTTTCCAGAGAAATGTCCCCGCCCATTAGCCCCGTCAGGCGCTGACAGATGGCAAGCCCAAGGCCGCTTCCGGACGTTCCGGCCTCCTCGTTGCCAGGACCCTTGCTGAATGGTTCGAAAACGGTCCGCTGCCGCTCGGGGCTGATGCCAATGCCGGTATCACTCACAGTCAGGATCAACTGCCCCTCTGCCTCACCGACCGGCTCATAGTCGACTTCCAGCACCACGCTTCCTTTCGGAGTGAACTTGATCGCGTTCTGCAGAAGGTTGGAGAGGATTTGCCCGATACGGACCCGGTCCCCCAACAACCGCGACGGGATCTCCTCACGCCGGTAATGAAGACCAAGATCAAGGCCTTTCTCGTTCGCGGCCTCCTGCACAAGCCCGATATTTTGCTCCAACAATGGCTTCAAACTGAAGGGCTTGACCTCGATCTCAACCCGGCCGGCGTCAATCCGCCCAAGGTCGATCAGGTCATTCATCAAAACCGATAAATTTTCACTACAGGCCCGGATCGTCTCCACATACTGGCGGGCCGATGGATCCTTGATCACTTCGTCCAAAATGCTCGCCATCCCTACCAATCCACTGAGAGGCGCCCGAATCTCATGGCTGACATTGGCCAGAAACTGGCTCTTGAGACGATTGGCCAGCTCTGCGGCTTGCTCGGCCTCGAAGGCCTTTTCCACCAGCTTCTCCAGCTCCTCGTTGAGATGACGCTGGGCACGAAAACGCAACAGGAGAATCAAGATCGCGATTGTCAGCGACAAGAACAGGACCCAGATGTAGAAGGGTCCGTCATGGCTGACTCCACCGACTCCGGGTCCGGTCCGCCCCGACAGCATCAGCCAATCGCGCGCCAGCGACAAAAACCCTTGGTGAAACTCATTGCGCATCCACATGGCCTCCCGATACACGGTCACGGCATTGGTTCCATCAGGAGTCCCTTCACCAGCCCCCCAAAGCTCCGCGAGGGCTTGCAACCGCATCGCCTGACTGGCCGGCTCCAACCCACGGTCTGGCACTTCGGCAAGAACGCTCATGAACGGGTGCTCGGCCTTGGATAACTGCTCCAGCCCAGGATAGCGGAACAACCGCTGGTACAGCCCAAGCAATCTCCCCGATTGACCCTCCGCGGCGAAGAGCTGCGCACTGCGTCGTAGGGAGTCCTCCACCCGCTCCGTGGGCTCCCCCGTTACAACCCATAAAACGGCCTCCGTAAAATCTAGCTCTGCGGCCAACACCGGCGCGTCCATGGCCCCTAGCCGTCCGCTGGCGGCCTCAAGGAATTGCCGCGCAGCGCTATGCGATCCGACAGCCATTGAGCCCCATGCTCGCTGAATGAGATACTCAATATGGGAATGGGCCGACATCTGGGTCCCGATGGCGGCCAGCAACCGTTCCAATTCCGTGGACATGGCGACAAAGTCTCCAGAGAGAAAAAGAAGCTTGGCCTCCAGCAAATGTAAGCGGTAACGGTCCTCCATGGACAGTGCCCCCAAGGCGAGCGCCTCATGACGTAAAATCAAATCGCCCACCTCTGGCATCCCCACCGCCAGACTCAGCTCTGCCGCGGTCAGCACAACCGAGGGAAGGACCTTGGAATCGCCCCGCCCAATCAACCCGCGCCTGGCCTCCAGCAACTGGCGAAAGGCATACCCCCACTTGCCTTCCAACAAAGCCAACTCGGCAATCCCAAGCCGTAAACGGGGGACCAACTCATCGTTCGGCGCCCCGTCGGCAGCCACCCCCAGCAGATCAATGAGCCGCGCCCGCGCGACCGCATAGCCGGATTGGCGCTGCGCCGCGGGTGTCAGGGCCAGCGCCACCAAGACTTTCTCGCGCGGTCGCACGGCCTCCGCTTGGCGCGCCTCCAACTCCACCGCCAACTGGGCCTGCCGCGCCGATCCACTCCAGCGCTCTGATTGCATCTCCCGCAACAGGTCCGTGAAACTGCCCTGCGCAAACAGAGGCCCGGCTCCCACCGGAAGGAGCATTGGCAATAGTCGGCAAAGGGCAATTCGGAGAGCGCCTTTCAAGGAATCCTTTCCCGTAAGGCGACCGCTGGGTGGCTTTCAAGATGTCCAACCCGACCCATGTCCCCGACCTCAGCGCTGCGGTATCAAGGCATCGCCAATATTCATCAACGGCAAGGGCTGAGGGCTGTCGCCATTGATAAAATAAATCTTGGACGATGGATTGCGGGATATCTCCTCCAAGGCATCCATTGCCCGCAACTGCAAATAGGCGGGATTCTGCGCAATCGCCTCGTTGATTTTCTGGATTTCGTAGGCTTGAGCATCAGCAAGGACCTTCACCTTTTGGGCCTGCTGCTCCGCGGCTTCGCGCTCCGCTTCCGCTTGGGCTATCTTTTGCTGCTGCTCAGTCCGGAATCGCTCCAGCTCGGCCTTCTGCTTCTCGACCTCCTGCTCGCGCTCCTTTTTGGCTTCGATCGCCTTCATGATGAACGGTGGCAAGGTGATACTGCGGATCAGAATCCGGTCAATGATCAGGCCCTTGGGTTGCAAGTCGGCGCGAAGCGAATCCACAAGGGTCTGCTGCAATAAGGTCTGGGTCTCCTCGAGAAAGAAATTCTCGGCCCGCTCAACCGTCTTGCCGGTCTCGCGCAAAATTGACCGCAGCGCCGGAATCAGCTGCTTCTCAACCAATCGCTCCTTTGACCCAAAATTTTGGAAGGTGTCGGGAATAATGGCCTCGTTGACGCGAAACCGCACGCTCACATCAATCATGGTCTGCAACTGATCCTGGCTGGGAACGTTGGCCATCTCGGTGATCGTGTCCTCGCGAATGTCGTACAAAAACCACTCATACAGGGGATTGACGGGGAAATGTAGCCCAGAGGCAAAGGGCTTGTCGACGACATCCCCGAAGAGCATCGCCACCCCGGCATGACCGGCCGGTATGGTCTTCACAAAGCGGCTGCCAAACATGGCCACCATCAATACCAGAATAACGCCAATAATCAGCGTGATGTTTGTCTTTCTCATAACTTCTCTTTCCATGGGATTGGGACGGGCACTCTACGTTACTGCACTTTAATCGATATCCGCCCCCGAGGTCAACGCCACCACCGCGTTTATCAATTCATCACGCCCAGTCTCCTGCTCCTCGCCGCTGGACAGGTCGCGCACCTTGACCACCCCGCGCGCCACCTCCTCCTCCCCATAGATCAGCGCAAGGCGCGCGCCGGAATCGCCCGCCAAGCGGAATTGCTTCCCAAAAGGAATCGCCTTCAAGGGATGCCGGACCCGCATCCCGATGGCCCTCAGCCGGGTGGCATCGGCCCGCGCCACCGTGAGCGCAGCCCCCCCACCGCACACCATATACAGGTCCGGCGCGTCCACCAGCGGGGGCATCAACCGATGCGCCTCCAACGTGTCCTGCAGCACTACATCGCCCATTCCAAAGCCCACCGCATGGACCTCCGGGAAGCCCAACAACCCGACGAGGTGGTCGTATCGCCCTCCCCCGGCCAAGGCCCGGCCGGTCGGCTTTCCGGCTTCGTCCAGCGTGAACACTTCAAAGACGTAACCGGTGTAATACGCAAGGCCACGCACAATTCCAAGGTCGATCACCACAAGGTCGCCCATCCCGGAAGCTTCCAAATGCCCCATCAGGGAACGCCAATTGTCCAGCCTCGCCAAAGCCCGCTCCAATATCTCGCCCTCAAGATGCCCGCGGGCCAGCATCTCGATGCTGCCCAGATCCCGCGACGCGCGAAAGGCCTCCACCCATGCCAAAAAGGCATCCGTCCGAGCCCCACAGGGTTCGCGGAGCTTTTCCCGGAATTCCTCTGGACTGAGACGCTCCATCTTGTCGATCAGGGCCAGAATCTGCTGCCCCGACTCGCCGCCAAACCCGAGCCCCTCCAGAAAACAACTCCACAATTGGCGATCACTCAGTCGCAGCCGAATGTGCTGACTGCCCAGCCCAAACCCCATCAACACCTGCAGCACCAGCGCCATGATCTCGGCATCGGCCTGCTCGCCGGGCTCCCCAAAAATGTCCGCGTTGAACTGGTAATGGGAACGCAGCCGGCCCTTCTGCTGGCGCTCGTACCGGAAATTCTCGGCAATGTTGAACCACTTCACAGGGCGTTTGAGGGCGTTGATCCTGCTCCCCACCATGCGCGCCAGCGAAGGCGTCAGTTCGGGTCGCAGCGCCACCGCCCGCCCGCCTTGATCCTCAAAGGCAAAAAGCTGCCCAACAATCTCAGGGCCGCTTTTTCGCGTGAACAATTCCAGAGGCTCCAGCGTTGGGATATCGTATTCCGTAAAGTCGAATCGACGGGCCCAGTCCTTCCAACTGCGGAATATGAAGTTTCGCTTCGCGCAGTCCTCAGGATAAAATTCCCGGAAACCGGGTAGTACCTCCAACATCGCCAGTCCCCAGCTGTTCAGCGCTGGGGCTTGGGCCCCTGCAAATTGCTCTTGAGGCGCTTGCCGGCCTTGAATTTGATGACGGTCCGCTCCGGAATCAGGACATCCTGCTCGGGACGGTTCGGGTTGCGCCCCACCCGCGCTTTTCGGGTTTGCACCTCAAACACTCCGAAATTCCTCAACTCCACATTGCGGCGCTCTGACAGCGCGGATTCAATGTGCTCAAGGGTCTTGATGACAATATCGCGCACAGCCTTCTGGGAAAGGGTCTTGTACTCGTTCTTGACCTCTCCGTAAATGCTTTGGACGATATCACGCTTGGTCAGGTTTGCAGACATTTGGGAAATGTGTTTAATTGTTTTACCGGGAGTCGTTGGGAAATTCCCTAAGAAGCGAACCCGCCCTGTCAAGAAACCGCCACAAATTCCTTCTCATGAAAAAAGAAAAAACGCCCCTCGAAGAATTGCAGGACCGGCTGCAGGAAGCCCTGCGTTCGGGCAACATTCAGTTTGCCACGCCGTTTCAGCCTTCGGAGGAAGCACCGCCTGAGCAGCCAGCAAAGTCGGAAAGCGGAGACAACTCGGAAGTATTGCGCAAAATTGAGAACTTCAGCTTCAAACCGAGGGAAATCCGGGACTATCTGGACCGCTTTGTGATCCAGCAACAGGAGGCCAAAAAAGTGCTCTCCGTCGCGATCTGCGACCATTACAATCACGTCCGGCAATGCATCGAGAATCCGAAATTGGCCGAGCACGATTACCATAAGCAAAATATTCTCATGCTGGGTCCAACCGGAGTCGGGAAGACCTTCCTGATGAAACATATCGCCAAACTGATCGGCGTTCCGTTCGTCAAGGCCGACGCCACCAAGTTTTCGGAAACGGGTTACGTCGGAGCAGATGTCGAAGACCTCGTGCGGGACCTTTACAAGGTCGCCGGCAATGACCCCACCCTCGCCCAATACGGGATTATCTATATCGATGAAATCGATAAAATCGCGGCTGCTTCAAACCTCGCCGGCGGCAAGGATGTCTCCGGCCGGGGCGTCCAGATCAACCTCCTGAAACTCATGGAAGACACGGAGGTCAACCTGTTCAGCCCAACGGATATGATGGGCCAGATGAGCGCCATGATGGAAGCGAGTCGAGGCGGCGCGCCGCGGCGCCGTAGCATCAGCACGCGCCACATTCTCTTCATTGTCTCAGGCGCCTTCGATAAGCTCGCGGAATCAGTCAAGAAACGGCTGGAGGCGACCTCCATCGGGTTCGGAAACACCAGCGACATCGTGGAGCGGGAACCAGTGGTCTATCTCCATAAGGTCGAGACCACAGACCTCATCAAATACGGCTTTGAACCGGAGTTCGTGGGCCGTCTCCCCGTTCGCGTGGCCTGTGACCCGCTGTCCGTCAATGACCTCGCGGAAATCCTCACCACCGCGGAGGATAATCTGCTCCGGCAATATGAGCAGGATTTCAAGGGCTACGGCATCAACTTCACCATGACCACCGAGGCCATCCAAGAAATCGCCAAGCGTGCCGCCTCAGAAAAAACGGGAGCCCGCGGCCTCATGACCATCTTTGAACGGGTCTTCCGGTACTTCAAATTCGAACTGCCCTCGACCGGTGCCACCTCATTTGAAGTGACGCGGGAAACGGTGGCCAATCCTCACGAGGCCTTGAAACAGCTCCTCAAGGAACACAGCCACCTCAAACGCAACGTCCTCGCCGAGGAAATCGCTGCCTTTGCGGAACGTTTCTCCCGCCACACCGGCCTGCACATCGCTTTCAGCGACGCCGCCAGCGATCTGCTCATTGAATTCGCGGTCGACCGAGACAAGACCATCCGTGCGGTCTGCGAGGAGCGCTTCAAGGATCTGGAGTACGGTCTCAAGATCGTCGGCCGCAATCTGGGCACGGATCGCTTTGAAATCACCGCCGCAATGGTCGAAAATCCTGATAAAGAACTCTCTCGCATGGTTGTTGAAAGCTTTCAAAACCGAAAGGACTTGGAAGAAGAAGCCACTCTCAAGGAAGACGCCTAGATGCCCGAGGGAAAAGCGGTCCAATCCATGTTTTCGGGCATAGCGGGTCGATATGACTTCGCCAACCACCTGCTCAGCGGGGGCGTCGACTGGTATTGGCGCTTTCGCCTCGTGCGCGCCGTTGCCCGACAAGGACCACAACGGGTCGTCGATCTAGCCACCGGAAGCGGGGACGTGGCCTTCGCCCTGCGACGGGCGCTTCCGCCAGGCTGCTCGATTCAAGGTCTCGATTTCTGCGAACCGATGCTCGATCAAGCTCGGCAAAAGCAAGCCCGCCGACCTCTTCCGGGTCGGCTCTCCTTCGAATTCGGGGATGCCATGAACCTGCCCCTTGAGTCGCATTCCATTGATGCGCTTACCATTGCCTTCGGACTACGCAACTTCGAGGACCGGCACCGGGGTCTCCGCGAAATACACCGCGTCCTGAATCGGAACAAAGGGACTCTCTTTGTCTTGGAATTTTCCCAACCGGCGGCCCTGATCAGGCCTTTCTACCAATTTTATCTGCGAAAGATCCTGCCCTTTCTGGCGCGCCTCGCGACCGGCAACCGCAGCGCCTATGACTACCTCGGAGGCAGTATTGAGGCCTTTCCCGACAAGCTGTCGCTCAGTAACGAAATCCGCGCCGCGGGTTTTTCTGATGTTCGGGCCATCGGTCTCACGGGTTCCATTGTGGCCCTGCATATCGCCAAGGCCTGAAGGGGCTGCGGGGCCGCGTCTGCCAGCTATTAGAACCGGTATCCCAACCCGATGCCCAGATCCATCAGTTCGGATAGGTCCCACGTCACCTGATGCCGTCCCTCCTCAATCGAAAAAGGGTCATGATCACTGAATCCAAGACTGACCTCCAGAGTGAGTCGCTCCGTCAGGTTCCGGGTGATGGCCCCGTTGATGTAAGCACCGGCATCCGTCACGCTGCGGGAGCGGACACCACTCACCGAGCCGGAATGGCCATTGGCGGAAAGCGTGGTGGTCTCCGCAAAGCGAAACGTCCCATCGATCCGTAAGGCTTCATATCCAACCTGCAGGCTGAGGAAGGTCTGCTCGTTGAGCGCACGCTCAAAGGAAAGCCCAAGCCGCAACGCCATCAGGTCACCAGAGAGGTGACGCAGCCCGCTCGTCTCAGAGCTGTACGGGGAGATCTCCACACGCCGCCGGAAGGGATCACTGTCGATGAGGGGACCGGGCCCCTGATAGCCCCCGGCATAGGGAACCTGGGGCAGGACAATGCCATCGGTGTTGTACGAATCGATCAGTACTTGGGCCAACCCAGACAAAACGGTGGCGTCCAAAAACTTGAATTCGGCAAGGCGCGCGGCCACCACCAGCTGCAGCTCAGAATCGTCTTTGATCCGAATGGGCTTGATGTACTTGAGTCCGATTCCGGGGGATTCGGGGTCGCCCTCCATCTGCAACGCCTTGTCTGCGCCGGATTGGTAAACATACAGGTCGATGCTCTGGGGAGAAATGCCCTGATCATCATCCAAGCCCCAAAACCAGGTCAGCCCACCATTATTTCCGGAGCTGTCCACGCGGGCATAACCATTGTCGTAAAAGCGGTCTGCCGGCCCCACCACCGAACCTGGATCAAAGGCCGGGTCGAGGTATCCCATTCCGCCAAAGTCCACCTCGCCTGCCTGCAGCCAGATGAACTCGACCACCAAACGGCCAGGATGCCCCCAACCGGTAATGGCCGCAAAAAGGATCAACAGGACCACAACGGTCCGTGAAGAAGGGGCGCTCGTCTTGAATTGCTGTGTGTCCATGGGAAAGTCCTAGTCGATTTGTATGACGCGATAGTAGCGATCCGAAGTGGGATCACTGTCTGTTTTTGGTGGACCCTCGTCGATCCAGATGACGCGGTTGCCCGCTGCCATGACCGATGGCCGGACCGTTTTCCATACGGCCAGGTCATCGCTGTATTGGATAGCATAAACCGCGCCGGGCACAGTGGCAAAATCGAGAAGATTTACGCCTGCCGACAGGACCACGACCCGCACCGATTCGAGGACCGCACCTTCCGTAGGCGCCGAAATCTGCGTTCCAAGCAGGAAGGTGAAATCAGGCCGAATGATCGCGGACCGGTTCAAGGTGAAGTACTCAAGCGCAAACTGGATTGTTTCGCCAGCCGCGAGGGTCCCCGAATAGGCAACATGCGCCACACCCGCCTCGTTCAGTCGTGATGCATTATAAAGGCTGACACCCGAGGACAGCCCTTCCACCGCAACTTCAAAACCCTCAATCGCCAGCGAACTGGTATTGGTCACCTGAATACGCTGCTCGAACAATCCGGTCTGCCGGGAAAGGATCGCCACTTCATCCGTGAATTCGACGGTGGGAATATCCTCCACCTCCAAGGTTAGATTACCGGCAAAGCGATTGCCGCCCGAATCGGTCGCTTCAATGACAATGGAGACGGTACTGGGTACCTCACTGACGCCATCAAAGTAAATGAAATCACCCTCAATGCGGAGGGAAGCGCCTTCGGGCAGGCCCACCACACTTCGGATCTCGTAATTATAGACCCCGGCCTCTCCCGTGAGCTTGAGGAAATCCCGCAGACTCAAACGATCGAAATCCTTTCCTCGGAACGTTCGTAGCGACTCGGTCGCGGGGTCTGGCTGACGCAAGGCGCTTTCCTCGGCAGGCTCTGTAGAGTTGCCGGCAGCGTCGATTAAGCGGGCCTCGACTTTGATCGCCGCCCCATTCACCGGCGCCTCAAATTCGAAAGCGACAAATCCTTTTTCAATGTCCTCATCGGACAGCTCGACCTCGTAACTCACGAACCCGTTTGTGACGACGAGCTTGTCACCACGACGTGCTCCCGAGGGAAGATGAACGTGAACATCCACGGGACCGTCGATCTCATCTTCGTCCAGCCAGCCATCACCGTTCTTGTCCTCAAGAATAACCACCGTCGGAGGCTCTGGGGGTGACAGATCGAAAATGGCGCTGTCTACCGAGCTGTCGCCCGAATTTCCTGCCGGATCGGTCAGATGAGCAGAGACCTCAAGCGTCTCTCCGTCCGCCAACGACGGGGTTGTCAGATCAACTTGGCCAGCGGCAAAAAGCTGCTCGTTAATTACGATAGCGACGGGCTCTCCATTAATGAGAACCGTCAGGACATCCCCAATTTGGACATCTTCTGGCAGCAGGATACGGATGCGCACGAGAGGCGCGTTCTCATCCGGACCAATATATCCGTCGTCATTGGCGTCTTCCAGAATGAGAACAGTCGGGGCGGAAGGCGGGACTAGATCCACCATAACCGCGTCGCTTCCCTTTGGACTGGAATTTCCCGCAGGATCTGTCAGATAAGCCTCGATTTGAAGGGATTGGCCGTGATTGGGCCGTGGAAATTCAAGGGAAACCAACCCGCTGGAAATAACGTCGGGGTCGAGAACAATAGACTGCGGTCCGGCCGGTCCGATCACCGTGAGGACATCTCCCGCTTTGGCATCTGCCGGCAACTGGATCGCCACGTTCATGAGACCGGACAGCTCATCCGCACTGAGGTATCCGTCATTGTTGATATCCTCTGTAATGATGACGGTGGGAGCACTGGGACCGCTGGTGTCTATCATCGCAGTGTCACTGCCCTCCGCTCCCTTGTTTCCGATTTGGTCCGTCACAAAAGCGGTGACCGTTATGGGCGATCCATCCACTGGGGCGGGAAACGCTGCCGTGACGCTGCCTGTCGAAATATCCTGTGCTGTCAGCGTTACCTGAAGCACCACGGTCCCATCGCTGATGGTCAAGATGTCGCCGGCCATGGCTCCAGTTGGCAGGTCGATCAAGGCGTCGATGGGACCATCCAACTCGCTGGCACTAATTAAGCCATCGTCATTGCTGTCCTCTAAAATAGTGACAACAGGAGCAACCGGACCGTTAAGGTCAAGGATGGCATTGTCCGTCGCGCTGGCCCCTTGATTGCCGACTTGGTCAACAATATGGGCCACAACGGTAATGGTAGTTCCATGGGCCGGTGCGACAAACTGGGTGCTAACCACCCCCGCCGCCACCTGCGCGGCTGTAAGGGAGACACTCACCGTCACCTTCCCATCCGTCACAATGAGGGTGTCTCCGGCAAGCGCGTCTGCGGGAAGCCCGATCGAGATATCAATATCTCCAGAAAGTTCTGCGCCACTGATGAATCCATCGTTATTCGCATCTTCGGTTATGGTAACCGTGGGAGCAGATGCCCCAGCGATATTGAGCGCCGCACTGTCGGCTCCTTCCGCACCGCGGTTTCCAACACTGTCCGTCACGTACGCGATAACCGTGATAACGTTGCCATCGCCGGGCGATGCAAAGGTCGTGGAAACGGCACCCACCGCCAAATGCCCAGCCGTGAGAATCACCGACTGGGGCGCGATGGTGTTACTGATGATCAGCACATCGCCCACCGCCGCGTCCGCCGGCAAGGTCACCGTCACGTCGATCGCTCCAGACAGCTCGCCTCCGCTGATCACCGCGTCATTGTTGGCATCTTCCGTGATCACCACCACCGGCGCCGCGGGACCACTCAG
>JBEAQI010000155.1:0-3067 GCA_041163965.1 Verrucomicrobiota bacterium
GCGGATTTGTGCTTGGCCCCACCCGCGGATGATTTGATGGCCGCCAAATGAAACAATTGTTGATCATCGGGGCGGGCGGTTTTGGGCGCGAGGTGGCGGAATGGGCCCGCCAGAGCACGGCCTTTCGTCGAGAGTGGGAGGTGGCTGGTTTTCTTGATGACCGACCGGAGGCACTTGCGGCCTACCCGGATAACGGGTTGCCGATTATCGGCAGCACACTCGATTATCGACCGGGACCGAACGACGTTTTTTTATGTGCCCTTGGCGACCCCCGGCTGCGGGCCGAGATGCGCCAACGCTTTCAGGAGCGCGGGGCGGTCTTTACGCGGTTGATTCATGCTTCGGTGGTGATGGGGCGTGGGGTCCAGTTGGATCCCGGGGTAATTCTCTGTCCCGGGGTGGTCTTGACGACGGACCTGCACATTGGAGCCAACACCGCCTTAAATGTATCAAGCGCGGTTGGGCACGATGCCGAAATTGGGGTCGATTGCCAGATCAGCAGTTTTTGCGATATCACCGGTTGGGTAAGGATCGGGGACCGCGTTCTCCTGGGGAGCGGGGCGCGATTGATTCCCGGGCGGCAGGTTGGGTCGGATGCGGTGGTGGGAGCGGGGGCGGTGGTGGTCCGGGACGTGCCGCCCGCGGTGACCGTCTTTGGGAATCCCGCAACGGTCCTGACCCGGCGCCAATGATTGAGCTTGTCGCGATTCAACATGCCTATGCCGACCGGATGTTGTTTTCTGGTCAGCACACCCTCACGGTGGCTGATTTTGTGGCGATGGTGGAGCACGAGGCGCGCGAATTGAGCGGCAGAGCGCTTGTTCACCTAAGCCTGTCGTGGACGCCCCGCCCTTGGTCCCAGCTCCTAGGCGCCCTGAAGGCCGGTTGCGATGTTTGCCTCAGTACCGGGCCTGTCCCTGCGGAGCGTCTGGAACCTTTTCGTGCAGGGCGGCCCTTGCTGATTCTTCCCAGTGGCGGCACGTCTGGTGAACCGAGGCACGTGGTGCATGATGCAGCCACGTTTCTTTCCCGTTATGCCCTGTTGCAGCGCCCCTGCCGGCGCCAGTTGCTTCTGTATGCGGCGGGGCACATGGCTGGATTGGACGCATTTTTTCAGGCCCTGCATCGCGGCGGGTCGCTGGTCCTGCCTGGTGCCGGATGGGAGGCGCTTCGAGCGTCCCTTCGCGAGGAGGCCGTGCAGGTGCTGGCGGCGACCCCCAGCCAGTTACAGTTCATGTTGTTGGCGGAGGTCTTGGAGGTGTCGGCTTGTCCGGCTCTCGAGCAGGTGGTTTATGGTGCGGAACCAATGCCGCCGGCCCTTCTCCGCCGCCTTCAGGAGCGCCTGCCGGGGGTCCGGTTTGAGCAGCGCTTCGGGATGAGCGAACTAGGGGCCCTGCCGACGCGGCCCGATCCCGCGGATGCCTTAGCCCTTTTTCTGGATCCTCCCCATCGCTGGCGGGTGATGGATGGGGAACTGCAAATTTTGACCTCCGGACGGCTGTTGGGGACCCTTGAGGACGGGCTGCTGGAGGAGGCGCCGTGGTTTGCGACCGGGGACACGGCGGAGGTGACGGCCACTGGCGCAGTGCGCATCATGGGCCGATTGGCGGCTCAGATCAACGTGGGCGGGAGGAAAGTCGGGCCCGAGCGGGTGGAATCCGTCCTGTTGGAGATGGAGGGGATCGACGATGTGTCCATTCAGGCCGAGCCCGATCCCCTGACCGGGCAGCGGGTGGTGGCAGAGGTGGTCTTGGCGGGAGGAGCGGCTTTGTCGCGGATCCGCTCTCTGATGCGGCGCCACTGTCTTGGCGCGGGGCTCCCCCTCGAGGCTGTGCCCAGTCGACTCCGCGAAGTGCCTTCGATTGCGAGGACGACCCATGGCAAGCGGCCACGCGGTACGATGGAAAGACTTGATTCAGCTCCCCGGTAGGCTTTCAGTGGTGAAGAGATGGACGATTTCCTTGCCCAATTGACGATGGCCCTGAATTTGCCGGAGGGCACTTTGGTGCCAGCGCAGAACTTGCGGGCCTTGCCGAATTGGGATTCCCTCGCGGTTTTGACGACGCTTGCACTGGTCGACGAGTGCTTTGGCGTTCAATTGTCCGGCGAGGCGTTGAGCGAATGCCAGAACGTGGCCGACCTATGTACCGCCATCGAGCGGGCGAGAGGGCATTAAGATGAGCGCCGAGATCACCCCGCAGGCCGTGGAGGCCCTGATCAAGGAGGCGGTGGAGAGCCTTTGCGAAGACCTTTCGCGAGCCGCGCCAGCTGACCTGAGCGCAAGTACGCCGCTCCTTGGGATCGGTTCTGGATTTGACAGCATGACCGTCGTGCATCTGATCGCCGATCTTGAGCAGCGCTTGGAAGAGATCTTTGGTAAGGTCTGGATTCTGGCCGACGAACGGGCCCTGAGCCGCAGTCGTTCTCCTTTCCGGACGATCGGGTCCCTAACATCCCACATCATTGATTCCTCGGATGAGTGAGCCCCCGGTCATTGTCATTACGGGGACGCGGAAGGGGATTGGTGCGGCGTTGGCCGAGCACTATCTGGACCGGGACTGGCGGGTGGTGGGGTGCAGTCGCGGGCCAGCCTCGATCCAGCACGAGCGGTACACCCATTTTTCTTTGGACATTGGCGAGGAGCGAGCGGTGGTGGCGATGATACGTGAGGTCGGGAGGCGGTGGGGGGCGCCTTGGGCGGTATTGAACAACGCCGGGATTGCCTCCATGAACGCGGCTTTGCTGACCCCCGGCCGTAGTCTCGAAACCATTTTTCGCACCAATTGTTTTGGGGCTTTTTATGTCGCCCGGGAGGCCGCCAAGCTAATGCTGAAGCGCAGACAGGGGCGTATTGTTTTTTTTACGACGGTGGCGCGGCCTCTGCAGCTCGAGGGCGAGTTGGCCTATGCCGCCAGCAAGGCCGCGGTGGAGAGTATGACGCAGGTTCTGGCCCGCGAATTGGGCGGTTCCGGGATCACGGTCAATGCGGTGGGGCCGACGCCGGTACGCACCGATTTGATCGCGGGGGTCCCCGAGGCCTCCATTGAGGCCATTGTGGCGAGGCAGG
>JBEAQI010000156.1:0-2531 GCA_041163965.1 Verrucomicrobiota bacterium
GGTCCTGTTCGAAGGCCGCGAAATCGTTCCGCTTCAATTCCTCAAGGCCCTCCTGCCGGACCCCGCCTCCCTCGGCCCCCTGACCAAGGGCAAAACCTGCATCGGCTGCGTCGCCAAAGGGCTCAAGGATGGTCAGGAGAAAACGGTCTACGCATACAACATTTGTGATCATGAGGCCTGTTACCACGAAGTTAAATCACAGGCGATCTCCTACACGACCGGCGTGCCGGCCATGATCGGTGCCAAGATGATGCTCACCAGAAAATGGCGTGGTGAGGGCGTCTTCAACATGGAACAATTCGATCCGGATCCTTTCATGGAAGCATTGTCCATGCACGGCCTGCCATGGAACGTGACCACATTGTAAGCATCCTCCGGCAGAGCCCCACTCCCGCCTACGTGGTTCATCTCGGGGCGCTCCGGAGCAATCTGCAAATCCTTCGGGAAGTGGGCGAAGCCAGTGGGGCCACCATTCTACTGGCCTTGAAAGGCTTCGCGATGCATGGGGTATTCCCCCTTCTGCGCCAATCCCTCAAGGGCGTTTGCGCAAGCGGTCTGCATGAGGCGCGCCTCGGGGCGGAGCACTTCGGCGGCGTGGTCCACACCTTCGCCCCCGCCTTCAAGGAGGCGGACCTGCGAGTCTGTTTGCGCTACAGCGACCACCTCGTCTTCAATTCCTTCCAGCAGTGGGAACGCTTCCGGCCCCTCGTTCAAAGCGCTCCGCGCCCGGTCTCCGTGGGACTGCGGGTCAATCCCGAGGTCAGTACTGCCGCCGTGGCCCTCTATGATCCCTGCTCGCCAGGTTCCCGCCTCGGCATCCTTCGCTCGGAATTTGAAGGTCGCTCCCTCGAAGGCATTGAAGGCCTCCATTTCCACACCCTCTGCGAACAAAACAGCGACGCCTTGGAATTGACCCTGCAAGGATTCGAGGCGCGCTTCGGAGAATTCATCCCCCAACTCAAATGGGTCAACTTTGGCGGTGGCCACCACATCACCCGTGACGATTATGATAGAACCCGCCTGATACGGATCATCCGGCGGTTCCGCGAGACCTACGGAGTCGATGTCTATCTGGAGCCTGGGGAGGCCGTGGCCCTCAACACCGGCCTACTCGTCACCGAGGTCCTCGACATTCTACCGCGCCCCAAACCCATCGCCATCCTCGACACTTCGGTCACTGCCCACATGCCCGATGTCCTTGAAATGCCCTACCGGCCGGGAATCATCGACGGCTTTCTCCCGGGCGAAAAAGCGCACACCTACCAATTGGGAGGGATGACCTGCCTCGCGGGCGACGTCATCGGGGAGTGGTCGTTTGACGAGCCGCTGGTCCCAGGAAGGCGCCTCGCCTTTACCGATATGGCGCATTACACCATGGTCAAAACCACCACTTTTAACGGCGTACAACTGCCCGCCATCGCGACCTACGAGCCCGATGACGACCACCTCCACGTGCTGCGGGAATACGGCTTTGAAAGCCATATCGACCGGCTCGGCTAGCCATCACCAACCGACCGGATGCCAGGTTGTTTTCAGGTCCTGAAAAGCCAGTACAGCCTCCAGCGGGTCCGTCCGCCCGCCGCTTTGAAAACTGAGCCGCTTCACCGTGTCGGCGGCGGCCTCTTGGACCTGTTTTTCGACCTCCGGGTCCAAGGACTGCCCAAGAATACCGTCCACCGCTCGGTGCGTCGCGGCCGCCATCGCCAACTCCCGCACCTCGCCGGTAAGGATGGCCATGGCCCCGACCGGCAGATCACTTGTATGCCAGATTTCGCCCAGAATGGAGGCGGCAATAGCCAGACGCTCTCCAACAATCGAAATGCAGGCGTTGCCACCGCAAAGAAGCCGTGCCATGCCACTCACAAGGCCCACGAAATCGCGGTCTGCATGAATCTGAGCGACCACCCCGCAAGGCTCCGGCACGGTGAAGACAAAATGAGGACTGGCCACCGGATTCACGGAAGAACTGAGTTGCTGAAACTTGTCGGTCCAGCCCGCAAAATGAACCAGCGTATCGACCGCTGCTTCGACCGCGCGCCGGGCCGGTAACGGGGACATCCCATGCCATTGCAGGGCGCTGGCCACCTGGGCCGCCCCGCCTTCCAACATTTCCGCAGCCCGATACAGGATTTGGCCACGAAGATAGGGCGAGTGGCTACTCCATTTCGCTTGGCCACCGCTGGCTAACGCCACCGCGTCTCGTAGGTCCTTCCGGCTGGCCTTACAATACGCCGCCAAGGGCCGCCCGTTCTTGCTCATCACCATTGCGGTGTGTCCGCTCTCGGACCGGGGGAATTTCCCACCGATGAATAGCTTGTAGGTTTTGTTCACCGTCAGTCGTTGCGCCATTTTTCCTCCTCTATAGACCAATCTCAGCCTTTGCGGACGTCCGGACCCAGCATTGCAGGCCATGCCAGCCGCCCTCTCGCCCGATCCCGCTCTCCTTGAATCCACCAAAGGGCGCCGTGGGATCGAATTTGTTAAAGGTGTTAGCCCACAGCACCCCGGCCCGGATGGCGCTTCCAACCTTG
>JBEAQI010000157.1:0-7686 GCA_041163965.1 Verrucomicrobiota bacterium
GAGTTGATCCGAAAGAATTTCATTGGGCCGGACATTGACGTGCCGGCGCCCGATTACGGGACGGGGGAGCAGGAGATGGGGTGGATTGCGGACACGTGCAAGAATCTCAAGATGAATTCCCCTGACGTGTATGCGTGTGTAACGGGGAAGCCATTGTCGATGCAAGGAATCCCGGGTAGGTCGACGGCGACGGGGCTTGGCGTCTATTACGGGATTCGGACAGCGATGGAGCAGGTGGAGGACATGCGGGCCATTGGGTTGAGCGCGGGCATTGCCGGGAAGCGGGTGATCGTACAGGGGTTGGGCAATGTCGGGTATCATGCGGCCCGGTTTTTGCAACGAGACGGACAGGCGGTGATTGTGGGGATTGCGGAGCGGGAGGGGGGTATTTACGCGAAGGACGGGCTTGATGTCGAAGCGGTGTATGCGCATCGGAAAGCGACCGGGTCGATAGTGGACTATCCCGGTGCGGAGAACGAGTTGGAGAGTTTGAAGCTGTTGGAATATCCGTGCGAGGTATTGATTCCGGCGGCCTTGGAGAATCAGATCACGATTGACAATGCGGCGCGCATACAGGCCCCGTTTATTGCGGAGGCGGCGAATGGGCCGATCGAATTTGCGGCGGAGGCGATTTTACGTGAAAAGGGCACCTATATTTTGCCGGACATCTATTTGAATGCGGGAGGGGTGACGGTGTCCTATTTCGAGTGGTTGAAGAACCGTGCCGGGGTGAGTTTTGATCGGATGACGTCCCGCCATGAGGAGTTGATCAAACGCGAGTTGGTGGAACAGATGGAGAGTCTGGTGGGGAGGATATTGCCGCCGGAGGCCAAGGCGAGGCTGATACAGGGTCCCAGTGAACTTGAGTTGGTGCGGGCCGCCCTTGAGCAGACGATGACCCACGCTTTTGAAAAGATTCACCCCATTTGGAAAGAGCGCGCCTTGCCCGGGATGCGGACGGCCAGTTTCCTGTTGGCGATTGAGCGGGTTGCGGAGAGCTACCGGTATCACGGGATCTTTCCCTAATTGGAGGGATAAGGTTGGCCTGGTGAGGCCATCCCCGAATTGGGGCCGGAAGCGTCTAGAGCAGGGCGTTTTTGTCGATTGCCGGATAATACAATTTGATTTGGCGGGATCTTCCAAGAAAAGACTGCTGAATCTGCTACAATGAGGTCTTGAAACGGCAACGGGTCTGCCGCGCCACACCCTTCTATCCTGCAGCAACCTCCGCAAGACCATGAGCCTCATTTACAGTACCGAGAAATGGATGAAAGAGAAGCTGTTTGGCTGCCAGATGTGCGGTCAGTGTATTCTCAGTCATACCAAGCTGATTTGTCCAATGAACTGTCCGAAGGGCCTTCGCAACGGGCCCTGTGGTGGCACGTTGGACGGGAAGTGCGAGGTCATTCCCGAGTTGGACTGTGTCTGGACGAACATTGAAAAAAAGAAGGATGGGCACAAACCGCAGAAGATTCACTATCCACCGAAACCTGCTTTGGTGGATACCGCGAGTTACGTGAACCTGATCAATGGGAAGGACCGCGAGACCCGTCTACCCCATGAATTTGTGGATACACGGCACATTCCTGCCAGTTCAAATCTTGCAGCAAAGATGGGACGAGGGGAGTTTGTCGTGACCCTTGAAATCGCTTCCCCATTGACGGAGGCGGGGCTTGGGCGGGTGGACAAGATCATGGCGAGGACGCGCGACAAAATTGACGCGGTGAACACCACGACGAATGCTGGAGGCGTTCCCTCGCTTCATTCGACGGAGACGGGAAAAGTGGTGATGGCGCATGGCGTGGAGTCGATCATCCAGTTTTGCGGGCGCGATCATGACGAGGCCGACTTTTTGAAGGAGGTCGAGAAGGCCATGGAGATGGGCTACAAAAACTTTCTCTTATTGACCGGTGATTGGCTTCCGCAGACGGAGCGCAAAGTGGCCCAGAACACCTGGTTTCCCATGGACAGTTCCCAGATGGTGCATTTTGGGAACCGGCGCCTGGAGGAGTGGCGGGAACGGCTTGGGGTGGTGCCGTTTTTCGGGGTGGCGGCGAATCCCTTTTCCACACCGATGACAGTGAGTGTGGATCGCCTTGCCTTCAAGCGGCATGCCGGGGCGCGGTTCTGTCAGACCCAGGCGATCACCCATGTGCCCACCTTTGCCGAATGGTACAAGCAGGTGCGGGCCGGTCGCGAGAATGCTCCCAAGCTGACCATTCCGTCCATTCCGCTGGTGGGGAGCCATAAACTATTCAAGGTCCTTTGCCGTCTTCCCGGGGTGTATGTGGACGAGTCCCTACACCGTATCATGGAACAGGAGGATTTTCAGCAAGCGGCGTTGGACTGGGCTTTCCGGATTGCGGAGGGAGTGACGGAGGTCGGCGCGGCCGGGGTCCATGTCATGAATTTCGGTATGCCGCCGGAGATGATCGATGATTTCCTGATACAGGTGCGCGAACGGGCCGCGGAGGTGCGGCAACGCAGTGGTCTGCAATTCACGAGCACGCCTGTCTGAATTTTTCACTTAAACACAAACACACAAAACCTATGAGTCACCATCATCCCACTACCCTTGAGGCCAAACTCCAACAGCATTCCAGTCCGGTGGAAATGCTGCGCCATTCCCCGACCGGCGGCTATGAATTTCCCTTTCCCGCGCAGTATACCAACTGGCGGGACGAGCAGGAGGCCTGGCAAAACAGTGTGGTGCTGTTTGATCAGTCCTTCCACATGACGGATGTGTATTTTGAAGGACCCGACGTGAAGCGGTTGCTTTCCGATGTGATGGTGAACACCATCAAAAACTTCGGGGCCAACAAGGCCAAGCAGATTGTGGCCTGCAATTACGATGGTTATGTTATCGGGGACGCGATTTTATTCGGCCACACCGAGGACAAGGTCAGTGTGGTGGGGCGTCCCTCTGTTCCGAATTGGGTCCATTTTCATGCCGAAACCGGCGGCTATGATGTCCGGGTGACGCGGGACGAGCGCACGGTTAGCAACGACGGATCGCGGCTGATTTACCGGTTTCAGATACAGGGGCCCAACGCGCTGGACCTGATCAAAGCGGTGCACGAGGGCGACTTTCCCGAGATCAAGTTTTTCAATCTTGGGGACCTGCAGATAGCCGGGAAGAAGGTGCGGGCCTTGAACCACAACATGTCCCGGATGGGCGGGTTGGAACTGCATGGTCCGGTGGCGGATCGCGAAGCGGTGCTGGAGGCGATTCAGAAGGCGGGGCCCGCTTTTGGTCTGGTGATGGGCGGGAGCCGTGCCTACTCGACAGTGTCACCGGAGAGCGGTTGGATTCCATCCCCCATGCCGGCCATTTATTCCGGGGAAAAGATGAAACCCTATCGCGAGTGGCTCAGTGCCAATGGCTTTGAGGCCTGTGCCTCCCTTGGCGGTAGTTACTATTCCGATAATATCGAGGACTACTATCAAACCCCGTGGGATCTTGGCTATGGCAAGCACATCAAGTTTGATCATGACTTTATTGGGCGGGAAGCGCTCGAGAAAATGGCCGACCAACCTCACCGGAGAAAGGTGTGGCTGAAGTGGAATGATGACGACGTTCTGAAGGTGTTCGCGAGCCAGTTGGGACATGGCGAGCGCTACAAGTACATGGAGGTGCCGAACGCCTATTACTCGATACTACCCTTTGACAAAGTGCTCGTGGGCGACCAACTGGTGGGTCTGTCCACCTACACCGTCTACACCTCGAACGTCCGGTGCTGGTTTTCGCTGGCGATGTTGGATGAATCCGTGGCGGATGGCACCGAGGTGACCGTGGTCTGGGGCGAGGAGGATGGCGGTTCCCGCAAGCCGATTGTCGAGCGCCATGTGCAGACGACCATTCGTGCCACGGTCTCCTATGAGCGCCTCAACCAGTAGTCCGGGGGTCCGAAGCCTGCGACTGGTGGCCACCTGTGGCGACCGGATTGGGATCGTGGCCCGTGTGACCACGTTTTTGGCGGGACTGCAGGCGTCCATCACGGAGGCCGGGCAATACCATGACCAACGAAGCAAGACCTTCTTCATGCGGTATGTTTTTGAAGCACCCGACACCGAAGACACCCTTGAGACATTCGAGGCCGGGTTTGCGCCGATCGCGGCGGAGTTTGGGATGCAGTGGCACGTGACGGACACCGCCCGCCGACCGCGAGTGGTATTTCTGGTCAGCAAACACGACCATTGCCTTGCCTATCTCCTGCACCGGTGGAAGGTCGGCGACCTGAAAATCCAGATTCCCTGTGTGATATCGAATCACGAGACCCTGCGCGAGCTTGTTGAGTGGTATGGGATACCGTTTCACCATGTGCCGGTGCCAAAGGAACCGTTGGCAAAGCAGGCTGCCTTTGAGGAAACCGCGGCGCGCATCGAGGCCGCTGGGCCGGACACCATTGTCCTGGCTCGCTACATGCAGATATTTCCCCCGTGGCTGTGCGAGAAGTACCGCTACAAGGTCATCAACATCCACCACAGTTTCCTGCCTTCATTCGTCGGTGCCAAGCCCTACCAGCAGGCGGCCGAGCGCGGTGTCAAGCTCACTGGGGCGACCTGCCACTATGTGACGGAGGAACTCGACGCGGGGCCGATCATCGAGCAGGACGTGATCCGGATCAACCACGCCGACTCGTTGGAGGACATGATGCGGCTCGGGAAAGATGTGGAGAACACGGTGTTGGCCCGGGGGTTGCGCCTGCACCTTGAGGATCGCGTCCTCGTCCATGGGAACAAGACTATCTTGTTCACATGAGGTTTGTTCAGTAGTGGTTGTCAGGGCGTCTGCCAACAATCCGATTTACGCCAACGGCGGGTGGAAGGCCCAATGCCCTCGGACAGAGGAGAGTTTCCCCGTATGCCGTCAGGTTAGGGGGTCGCGCCCCTTTTACGGTGGAGAACCGGTCTGGCGGTTGCCAAATATGGCAGAGGATCGAACATTTTGGTGGCGTTGAATTTAGATAGGCGCGTTGATGGAGGCATGAGGATGGTCGTCTTCCCGAAGCGAGTGATACAGGTTGCCCTATTTGTTCCGCTGGCCCTTAACGGTTTGATGGGGATGGCCTGCGCAGGTCCGCTGGCATCGTCCCCGGAGGTGGTTGAGCTGGAGGCCTTCATTGTGGAGGTGTCGGCCGCGGAGACCATTATCCCGAGTGGAAAGCGGACGGTTTCCGTTTTTGCAACGGAGCAGTCCGTGCTCGATGCACCCCGGGCGCTGTCAATGATTACAGAGGGACAGTTGCGGGACAAAAATATTCAGCGTGTGGAAGATCTGGACCCTTTCATTTCGGGGGCCTATTCCGCGCCCATCTTTGGTAACATCGGGGTTCCGTTTTTGCGCGGGGAGCTTGGCGAGGTGTACCAGAACGGTCAGCGCAAGGCCTTCAATCGGAATAGTTTCCCGATCAGTTTCAATGGGGTGGAATCGGTGGACGCGGTGAAGGGGGCGGCCCCAGCGGTTTTTGGATACGGCAATGCCACGGGAGGGTATCTCAACTTCGCCACAAAACGTCCCCCTGTGGACCGCGTTCGGACGACGGTGCGGTACAGCCATGGCGAGTGGAATCATTCCCGCTGGCAGGTCGATAGCGGGGGGCCCATTGATGAGGTATGGGGATTCCGGATCAGCTATGAGGGGATGGACGCCGACAGCTTTTACCGTGGAGTGGAGAACCGGTCCCAGAGCTTGTTCGGGGCCATTGTCTACCAACCGACCGATGCCGTGGAGATCCAGTTCAACGCCGAGTATCTGGATGCCGACTTTACGGAGGTGCCCGGGACCAATCGGCCGACGCAAGCCCTCATTGATGATGGGCTGTACATCACCGGCGAGTCCATCTCGTCCGGAGGTGAATTTTTCGGAAACACCTTTGTTCCCACGGGGACTGTCCGGATTGATGGTTCCCAGATCCTTCTTGCTCCCGGTGACGGGGCGCAGGCCAGCGTTTTCAACGCGCAGGCTATTCTGGCGGTGAAGCCGGCGGGTGGGGGCAGGCTCACCAATCGCCATTACTTTGAATCGGTGGAGGCCCGAAAGCAGTCCTCGTACTATTTTTTCAGCTACCTGCCAGAAAGCCTGACCTATGAGTCGCGCCTCGAGTATGAGAGGGAATTTGAGACCGGAGAGATACGACATCAGACCATCAGCGGCTTTTCTTATCGCTACGAAAGCCGGCGCTCCTTCGTGGACATCCTGAATGAATATTTCAATCCCTTCGATGTGACTGGGGACCCCGAGCGCCTGCGGTATCCCATCGACCGATTGTTTGCGGTGCTTCCGGTGCCTGGGACTGGTGGCTTTGCGGTTCCCGGGGGAGGGTATCCCCGTGGGGACGGGACCGGTCGGCTGACCCCATCCCTGAGCGCGACCCTGGATTCCCAATTGAACGGTCTTGCCTTATTTGTTCAGGACCTGATGGAGCTGGGCCCCCGCTGGTCGCTGCTTGTTGGCCTGAGGCTGGACAGATTATCCATCACGAGCGAGGACCCTTTACCGAGACCAGGCTATGATCCGGTATCTGACAGCACGAGGAAGGGCCTCTGGTCAGGGTCTTTCAGTCTTTTGCACCAGCCCGATGCGTACCAAACCTATTACTTGACCCTTAACCGGGCCGCCGCGGTGGAGTCCTCCTCCTCCAGTGGCGGATTCGGGCTGAACGGAAATGAGATAGCGGACGCGGTTCTCGATAATTCAAGCGATCTGATCGAAGCGGGTGCCAAGGTCGGATTGCCCGGAGGGGCCGTTTACGCCGCGGTGGCCGCCTATTACCAGCGACGCAACCGGATCAGCCCCCGCGGCGGGCTGCCCGACGAAATTGAGGTGATGGGAGTGGAATGGGATATCCTATACCAGCCAGGCCCGCACCTGAATGCGGGCATCATCGGGTCCTATTCAGAGGCAAACTACATAGACGGGCCCGTGTCCGGGACGCCGACCACCCAGGCTCCCTTTGATCCCTCCCTGCCCAACTCAACCTTTCCCCGACCGTTTCTGGGAGACTACCGTCTGCCCGGGTTGCCGCGTGTCCTGGTGAACGCTTTTGTCAGTTACAAAACCGAAAGCGGGTGGGGCGGAGCGACCAGCCTGCAGTGGCAAGGCGAGCAGAATCTGGATCTGGAGGGCTTTGTGGTGATTCCCGCCCAGTCCCAACTGGACGTTGCCCTTTTTTACAGAACGTCACAATTCGAGCTCCGGTTTGACGTCCGCAATCTTACTGATGCGTTTAACTGGCGACCCACTTCAACGCCCTTTGCAGGAGCGGACCTTGTCACTCGCGAATTGCCCCGCCATTATGAGGCATCCCTAATCCTTAAATTCTGATCGATACAGCCAACCATGTCCTCTAATTTCCTCATGCAGTCCCTGCCGCGCTGCTCGAAGTCGCTTAACCGCCTGTGGCTGCCCCTCCTTGCCATGGTTGTGTCCTTTCCGCTCGCCGCGGTGGCGAGCGCTGAGCGCGAGCTTGTGGAGCGACTGGTCCGTGAGCAATTGACATCCTGGGAAACGGAGGACGAGGAGCGCTTTCTTGCCACGGTGCATCCTGATCTGGTGTTTGCTTATCCCGGACGCCGCATGGGAGTGGACGGAGCCCTTGAGGTGTTCCGTTTTTGGAGAGACCATTTCAGCGATACCCGCATCCATATCCACGCTTTGATCATCGAGGGAAACCGTTTCAGTGT
>JBEAQI010000158.1:0-17341 GCA_041163965.1 Verrucomicrobiota bacterium
GAACAGCTATCCTGCCTAACGGGTCTCTCTCAAACGGATTCCGCGCTCATTCCGGCATTTTAGGCTTTCGAGACATCCAAGAGGGCAGAGTCTTTGGGGCCTTGACTCCTCTGCCCTAAAGTTGATGTGCCCTGCAATATGCAAAAAAAAAGCGGGGCCCGAAGGCCCCGCTGAAGGATTAGAAAACTTAACAAAACTTAGTTTTGTGTGGGGAGTGGTCCCCATGTAGCTGTTGAGGCGTTGTAGGCAGCATTGGGACCCCAAGCATTGCTGACCCAGAACCAGGATCCGGTGGTTGCTCCGTACATCCAGTAGGTTCCAGGACCTGTTTCAGGCCCAATGTAGAGATATCCATAGGATTGACTATAGACAAATCCATTCGTGATCGGATCCACGGCAATGAAGTCATCCAAGCCGTAGGACCAGTACCAGTTATTATACAACGGTTCGAGCTCGAGAACACGAAGAACCATGTTGAACGCGGCACTGTAAACTTGACCAGCGGTGTCTGCATAAACGCCCATGTGGCGGGAAGCATTACCCCAGTAGTCGCAAGATCCGCTAAGAGCAACCCCGTCAACAACCCGGAAGCCGAGTTGGTCGTCGGAAGTGCCGAACTTCGTATCAGCGCCCTTGGCCCCAAGGACCGTCAAGTAAGCGCCAGCAAGGACGCCATCTTCCGGATCGTTGTAGGCTGGGTTGTGCCAGTCGAGGTAGTAGAAGCCACGCGGCCCGAGGAAGGTGTCGGTGCTGTTAAACACCGCATCACCCAAAACAACGGTGTCACCGAGCTCCGGATCTCCATAGTAGAATCCGTCTTCGGTTACCAAGCTCCAGATGATTCCCAACTCAGGGTTATTTTCCAGACGGTCACGTCCGGAAGACACCAAGCTGTACGAACCGCTGTTGCCGGGCGTACCATAGACATTCGCACCATTGAGCAGAACGTAGCCACCGATCTGCTTGACCGGGGCGAAGGTTCCATTCGGACGATTGTACCATGCATTGCCATCAACGATGCTGTTGAATACCAACATCCGAGCAACATATGGCGCGAAGTTGGGCTGGCTCGGGAACGTAACATTTCCAGAACCATCAACCTGCGCGAATGTCAGGATGTCGATATCGTCAACCCATGCCGGGCCATATGGCGCGCTGTTAGCATGGAAGATGGAGTGCTGTACCCACAGGGAGCCATTCAAGGAATAGATACCACCACCGTAGGGACGGTCATCGTTATCATATACACCGAACACCGGCGCGGCACGATTACCAATGAACGCTGACTCGTTGATCCAATACTTGCGGAGGAGATCTTCCTCAGCGCCGGTGGCGTTATTACCAATCACACCAGTCACAGGCGTGCTTTGGATGTTAAGGCCGCCGCCACCCCAACGAGCCCAGTTGCCAACGAACAGAGTCGTGTCAACCTGGACGGCGTCAGCGTCATCAACGTAAACCCCGCCGCCAAAGGAGGCGATGTTCGCGAAGATGTTCGTGTTGTGGAGCCAAAGAGCGGTCGACTCATCAGCCATAATACCGCCACCAAAACCACGGTCGGCACCAACGACACGGTCATTGAAGACCTCGTTGTACTGGATCGTGGCATTGTTGATCGAGGCCCAGCTAGTGGTGTCGAGATAGATACCACCACCACTTTCGAAAGCCGTGTTGGCATGAACCAAGGACTCCGTACCGGCTGGCACGATCGCACAAACGATCGCATCACAGACATACGCCTCAGTGAAGCAGTTCTGCACTGCCCAAGACGGCCGAGCTGGGGTTACCGGAATGTCAAAACGACCTTGCTCAACAAGTGTTTCGCAATCATCGGCCTCAGGTGCATTCGCCAAAGCTGCCACCGACGCCTCTTGGGTGTCGTTATACCCGAGGTCAGCCGCAATGTAGTCAATCCAGACCGAGGAATCTTCAGCGTAAATACCACCTCCTGAGGAAGCGCTCGACGACAAGGAATTCCAATTTACTTCACTGCTGCGAATGTCAGCTGCGGTGTCGTTAAAATAGATACCGCCACCAGCATTCACTGCCGTGTTTGAGTAAACATGCGAATTCCAAAGGAACGTGGTGTTGTCGACCGTGTATATACCACCACCGACTGCGCCACTGACGTTATCCACAATGACAGAGTCATAAATGTAGATGTTATCGTTAGCGAAAATACCGCCGCCAGCACCAGAAACCTCATTGCTGTCGATCGTCATCCAATGCAAGGAGGCAGTTGCAGGGGCGAAGAGCGATAAGCCTGCACCTTCGGTTGCCAAGTTGCCAGTACCCGCATCCTGAAGAGTGAATCCTTCGAATTCAACTGTCCACGAACCTTCAACCTCGAAGAGCTTCTTGGAACGAACAACGGAGGTGGAAGGCGTTCCGACTGAAGTGCTGCCACTTGACGGAATCGAAGACAAGGTATTGTTGGCGATACCGGTGACGACCGTTTCCAACGCATACGGATTGCCAGGACCACCGGTCCAGTTGGCAGCCTTGCCGCGGGCATCACCGACCGTGTTGGTCCAAGTGTATCCGAGGTCGGCGGCAGGGGATTGCGGGAAGCGGAGAATTTCCAATTCGGAGTTCACCACGGAAACGCTAACCCCAAAAGTGGCTGATCCACTGTTAATCCGCCATCCTTGATAACCACCCAAGATCTGGAGGTTCACCGCACCATCAATCTCGGTCAAAGCATAGACGTAATCTTCATGCTCGGACCACTGCAAAGCGACCGTGTTGCCGTTCACAGCTGCGGCCATCGCCGTAAGAGCCTCACCATTGTCAACCACTGGGGCCAACGTAACGTCGGCTCCTGCAATCGCAGGGTTGACGATGATGGAATCCAGACCGACCGGCGTGGCATTACCGTCCATCTCAATGCGAATGGCTTCGAGCGTGCGCATGTAGGTGCTCGGCGTCGAAGGACCACGGGCACGAAGGAAGGTTTTGTGAACGTCACCTTGGGTGCTGGAGAGGATTTCTCCTCCAACATATTCACCACTCCGATACTCTTCGTAGCGATCGCGGGCGAAATAGGATGGGAAAGGATATGGGGTGCCGTTGATTGGCAAGGTCACCACGTTGTTGTCATCGAAACAGCCACTCACGTAAACCTGAGCGGTACGGCCGTCCAAGCTGGCAGGAATTTGAACCTGGGTGCTCAAAAGCTCCGCCTCTAAAGCTGAAGTAAGAGCAGCCCCTGCCAAAGGTGCACCTGGCAAAGCGGCCTCAATCGCATCCAAATCCCACTCCACGTAATCGCCTACGTAGTAGTCGACGTCACCATCATTGGTGCTGAAATCACCGAGGGTGACATACAGCGCCGAAGGCCGACCGGGGTTGTAATGCACATTGGCATCGAACGCAACCTGCCAAACCGGCTCATTGTTGGTTTCTTCGTAATTCCGGATTTGGTTTTCCCCTTGGGCAACGCGAATCACTTTAACCGCGGGATCCGTCTGAGCCCGGATGATGGCATCCTGAATGAACAGGTAAGCGCTGCGCCACGTGTTACCGTCGTGCACACCATTTTCGTCACCAGGAGCGTTGTCGTCCACATAAATCACAGCACAGTCAACCACATCCACCGTGTATGAATCATCAGGGCGATATTCATAAGCTCCAATATCAACCTGTACCATGTTGTCCGACGCAATACCGTCACGGACACGGAAGTTGAGATTCTGCTCATACCAAGAACCGGCAAAGGACACACTTGCGCGGGTGATCGGGCAATCCGGGCAGTCCGCGGCGCTCGATTCCTCGGCAATCGCTGTTCCAGTGTTTACGGTGGTCACATCCAATCCATAGCGCCAGAAAGCGTTGTAAGCATCGGTTACCGACGCAGCCGCACCGGAAATGAAGGTGCTGGCCTGATTGAAGTGAGCATTGTCAACATTGTTGTAGAAATAGATGTCAACGATGCCTTGTGCCTCTGGGCCATAACCCCAGTGATAATCACGATGCCAGCTGGAGGGCGTCGTCGCTGCCGCGGTCGCTCCCACTTGCACCGGATTGTTGTCGTAGAAGAATCCATTTGGATTGGCTGAGGGACTAAAGAACGCATGCGTCAAGGAACGCAGGATTTCCGTGTATCCAGCGTCGATCAAGCTCGAACTGGAAGCCAATCGGATGGAGTCGTCAGCGGTACCGAGAACACCGTCGGTTCCACGGGCGTCGGTCGCGCGAGCATTGCGGTCCGCCAAGGTCTGGCGATTCAAGTGAGCATAACCCGCAAGTTCCAAAGCGTCTGTCGCATCGGCAATATCGGTGATGACAACGTTGTTTTGGCCAAGTGCCGTCATCGAGTCGGCCGGTGTGTAAGTTGTCGTTGTAAAATAGGCCCCGAATCCAGTGACACCGTCAAACGCCAAACCGTCATGACGAATCTGTCCGATTTGAACGTAATCGTTCTCCTCGGTATTCGCCACAAACAAATTGTTGTGGAACGCTTTCACGAATCCGTCCCACGCTTCATTCAAAGCATCGGCAGTATGCAAGGCGGTCAAATCGCTATCAACGTAACCGACCGATACGAGCTTGGCGTTCGGCGCAAAATTGAGCGCACCACCATCGATCTGGGCATGATTGGATACAAAAGTGTTATTCACCCAAGCCGAGGCGCTGTTGTTAGACATGAACGCTGCCCCACCTTGTTGACCGGTAAAATTGCCGAAGAAAACGTTACTCACGAAGAAAACGCCTGAAGAAGAGGAACCCGTGGTCGCAAACTCAGGTCCGGTCGTGTAAACGGCACCGCCTTGACCTTGCGAAGAAGTGTTGTCTTCAAACACGCTTTGAACGACAATCAACTCGTTGTCGTCGTTCCAAATCGCACCGCCCCCTTCGACTTGGGCGTCGTTTTGGTAGAAGGTGGAATAAGAAATTTTCACGTCAACGTCCGAAACAGTCGCACCATCCAGCCCTTCGATGTAGAGAGCGCCACCGCGAGCGTTCGCTGTATTGGCATAGAAGGTCACGCCGTGGAAATGAATGGTCTTGGCGCTGCTATCAGCATCGATAAACACGCCACCGCCGTAGATCGCTTCATCATCATTTACGGTGGTCAATTCCGCACGACCGCGAGAAATCACCATATTATCCAACAACAGGCCGTTTGGAAACGCGTTGTCTGCAATTTCGATAACGGAGCGAGTGGAATTGCCAGTGGCCAGTTGCCCATCGAGAACGGTTCCGCCAGCATTCACCGCAGCGGTAATAGCAGCGGACTGACTCGTAGCCGCAACGATCGCGCCGTTAACCGCTTGACGGGTGTCAACACGGGTCAGGATGGGGTCAGAGGAGCCCGCGCAACCAGCATTGGGATCTTCCGTGTAGCCCCCACGAACCGCTACCACCGGAACGTTGGTCGTGCCGGCAGTAGAAATGAACTGAACGGTAGACGGAATCGTCACTGCCGCCACGTTTGTGGCCGTCCCAGTGTTCGCGTACCGACCCGCGGCCATAATAATTTGCACATACTGAGGAACAGCGGCCCCGGTACCAATGACATTGATAGGTCCGATGGACGAGAGGCCAGCAGCCCCGTTGTCCCAGGATTCGCCCGTTCCAGAACCAGTTGTGGCAGCTGGATTGACGAACACAGGATAGACATCCGCCGACTGGGGCAGGAAGTCGGGAGTAGGCCATTCCGGCAATTCGGCATAAAGGCCCAATGGAACCGCTGCCAACGCCGCAAACAGACTGAGTTTTGCGATCTTAGTTTTCATGATTAGTTTGTTAGTTTTCTTAATCCTTAGACGTTAGAGATTTGCATGTGTAAGGAGACAACGAGTGATCGCTGTCTGCCAGGAAAGATGTTTTGAAACGCGCTTCGAATTCAGAATTCTCCTTTAAAATTGATGTTTCTTATTCGCTTAATTCCCCTTTGCAAGCAAAAATAAACGTTAGAATAAGGCTACTGGGCGGTGACAGTCCTCACCGTTCGGAACCCAATATCGGATTCGGTGACAGTTGGATTCCGATAATCGCGATAATAAACCGTCAGATAAGAAGCGGCGGCAGTGAAGGAATTGCTTCTGGCCACCTTCGATTTTCCAAATGCAAAGGTCTCTTCGGCATTTGCGAGCGAAGGCCCAAGTGGGTTGGTCACAGAATTGGCCAAGCTGTAGTAGTCGCTGTCGTACCAGTCCCAGACCCACTCCCGCACGTTCCCAGACATATGGTATAGTCCGTACCCAAATGCGGGATAAAGGCTTGGGTCGTTCTCGACAGCATATCCAACGAAATTGTCCCCATTAACCAACGCTTGATTCGGTTCTTGGTTACCCCAAGGGTATTTGTTTTGCACCAATCCACCGCGAGCCGCATATTCCCATTCCGCTTCCGTGGGCAACCGGTACCCGCTAGCCGCCTGATTCATGTAAATTTCCGTGACTCGTGGATCGATAGTGGAATCACGTAACACACTGGAGTAAGAGTCATCGAGATAGTATGCTGGCACGAGGCCTTCCAACTCGCTCAAGATGTTACACCACACCACGACTTTAATCCAGCTTTTACGAGTAATCGGAAATGGATTCGTCAAATCAACCCCCTCGTTGTTGGCCTCAAATCCAGTGTAAAGCGAAGAAAGCGTCTGATGGATTTTCATTTGGGCAATAGCCGTGTGCCATCGGTGGTGCGTCGTTTCAAATTGATCCATAAAGTAGCTCTGGGCTAGGGCGACGGTACGCGTCGGAGTCTGGTCAGGATCATCAACCGCTGTCCCGTCATCGCCACGCCCCATCAAGAAGGTACCGGCGGGGATATACGCCATATCCTCCGGCGAAACAATCACCGAGATCGCGGTTTGGCTGAAAGTGGAGGAAAAAACATTTTCCGCCTGAACAGTCAGGGTATGCAGTCCTGTGTCGGAAACAGATGGGCTCCATATCAAGCGAAATGGACCGGTGTTGGAAAATGCCGCTCCCTGAGGACCGGCAACAATCCGCATGTGAGAGGTAAAATCAGCCTGGATAGGAACATTCAAGGTCTGGCCAGCCTGAACTTGGTAAAGGCTGTCCACGTAAATGCTCGGCAAAGCGACGTAGTAAGGGCTGGCGGCACTTTCGATGGCCTGAAGACGGGTGGCCAAGGCATCAAGGTTATCAAGCTTGGCAAGTTTGGCGGTCAACCCAGCATCTAGCATGGTCTCAGTCAAAGAAGCTGAAGCCAAAGCATCCGCACTCAAGGCTGTTGTCGCCACCGCAGCACTCTGCGCGGTTGTGGCCACGTCCGCTTGCGCGGCCCGCAAGGCAAAAGGCACTGCATTCAGGGGCTGCCCATTCACCAATTTGGTGAATGTTCCCGTCTCGGCCACGGGGTCCCAATCGTCACTATACCAGACGTGCAACCGGAGGCCCTCTGCGACATCTGCCAGTACCGCCCCACCAAGTAAATTCTGTGGAGAAAAATCAAATGTCGTCGTGAAATAGCCGTCGGCGGCAACTGCCAACTCTACAGGCGCGACCGGTTCATCAGATCCGGGTGTCGACAAATCAACCGGGCTGCCATCGTTGGACAAGATCACTTGGCCGGTTTGATCCGCGAAGGCGAATTTGAACCAGGCTGTGCCGTCGGCGGGCAGGCTGGAACTGGCATCAGGGATCAAGCGGCCCTGATAGTCGAGGACCCGGGGGACGAAGGATGACCCGTGCACGCTAAGAATTTGTGCCCAAACGAGGAGAGCGAGGATAACCGGAAAGGACAAGCGGCCACGTGTGAGAGGGGAATGCTTATTGCTCATTGTAGTCCAATTGAATTCTAACGAACACCGGCGATTGCGCCGGCAATTGTACCAAAACAGTACCCGTATTCTTGGATCCGTCAAAAATAACGTCTTCAAAAGCTGAAGAAAGGGGGCTCCAATTGACCAAATCGGAGGAAATCTCGTAGGACCATGTCATGGCGCGCGAAGCAGCACCGGATCGATCGTAGGTCAGAAATAATCCCGACGCACCCTCCGTGATACGTGGAAGACGCTGGTACAGAGCCGCCTGCTGATTTGCTCCAGTCGCGAGCCCCGCAAAGAAAAATACCTCTCCGGTGGTCAGCCCTTGTATCGCGGAGGGATCATTCGGATTTGCCAGAACGATGGCCCCAGGATCTTGGTAGCTGTAATCGAGCATCGTGGCCACCCCACTCTGCAAGGCCAAGACGCTTGGGAGCGAAGACGAGCTAGGGCCAGCGGAAAAACTGCCCCGCACGGAGTAGCCATCGCCAACAGTAAGCCCACCAGAGGCAAATCCTCCACGGAGCTGGTCAGCTCCCTCAAGCCCCCCCCCCAGCAAAAGGATGGCGCTACCGAGAAGCTTAGCGATGGATATCTGGTTATTCGTTAGCACTGTGGGGAAAATTTACGATCTTCGGGCTGAATGAATCCACAGGGAAAAGCAAGCTTGTAAATGAACGTGTAAAGAAGTGTCCACCGTCAGCTCTGAAATTAACAGTCTGTTGACAAACTGACAAAGTCGCCAAGCTCCGGAATCAGGATTTGACATTTCAACCCAAATACTCGGGATTTCCCATCTCCAATGGAAACGGGGCGTAGCTCAGCTTGGTAGAGCGCTTGCTTTGGGAGCAAGAAGTCGTCGGTTCGAATCCGGCCGCCCCGACCAACCGCCAGCAATTAGTCGAATGGCCAACAGCAGAGGAACGATCGGAATATTAACGGCGGGCGGCGATTGTCCGGGACTAAACGCGGTGATACGCGGCGTCAGCAAAGCCGCCATGCATTACGGTTGGAAGGTGGTCGGGATTCAGGATGGCTTCCGCGGATTGGTCGAAAACCGGGTCCTTCCCATCGAGAACATCAACGTCAGTGGCATCCTGACCCAAGGCGGCACTTTTCTCGGGAGCAGCCGTGACAAACCACACAAAATGCCCATGGGGGATCAGTTGATGGACATGACCCAGGTGGCCGTTGCTAATTATGAAAAACTGCGCCTCGATTGTCTGGTCTGCCTGGGAGGAAATGGGACGCAGAAAAACGCGCATCGTCTACAAAAGGCTGGTTTGAATGTCATCACCCTGCCCAAGACGATTGACAATGACGTTGCCGGCACGGACATCACCTTTGGCTTCGACTCCGCGATGGCCATCGCCACCGAAGCGATAGACCGCCTCCACACCACCGCCACCAGCCACCATCGGATCATAATTTGTGAGGTCATGGGCCATGACGCCGGTTGGCTCTGCCTCGGCGCAGGGATTGCCGGAGGCGCGGATGTCATCCTTATCCCGGAGATTCCCTACAAGCTGGAAGCCATAGCGGAGAGTATCTTGAATCGGCGGCGCAGTGGAAAGCGCTTCTCCATTCTCGCGGTCGCAGAGGGCATCCGGCATTTTGAAAAGGGTCCCACCAGCGATTCCCAGCCGTTGGCAGGCTCCTCGGAACCGCCCCGCGAGCAGGACTTGGTACGTCACGCCAAGGATCATGGCGTACACTTGGTCCAAGAACCGGTGGCCAGCCGATTGGCGAGAGAACTCCAAGCCTTGACCGGCATGGAGGCGCGCGTCACCTCACTCGGCCATGTCCAGCGGGGTGGAACCCCATCCGCCTATGATCGCCTTCTCTGCACGCGTCTCGGCACCAAAGCGGGTGAACTGCTCGCCGACGCGCACTTTAATGTCATGGTGGCCGTGCGCGGCAATGACTGCCTGCCGATCCCCTTGGAGGAAGTGGCCGGCCTCAAACGAACCGTTCCAATAGACCATCCATGGCTGGAGACGGCTCGGCTCGTCGAGACCTGCTTGGGCGATCGCGTGGTCTGACCACCCTCTCTACAGAAGGGCCTCGGCGATTTGGACGGCATTCAGGGCGGCCCCCTTTAATAGTTGATCGCCGACAACAAAAAATGCCAAGCCGTTGTCCAAGGCGGCATCGACCCGAAGACGCCCTACCCCGCATGGATTCTTGCCGGTGTAGGCCAAGGGCGTCGGATAGGCCTGCGCGCTGGGATCATCACAGAGGTCTGCTCCGGAAAAACCGCGGATCGCCTCTCTCGCGGCTTCCACGCTGACAGGCCTCTCAAACTCGGCATGCACCGCAATGGAGTGGGCCCGCATCACTGGGACGCGCACACAGGTCGTCGATACCTTTAACCGCGGCATCGACATGATCTTGCGGCTTTCATACAGCATTTTATGCTCTTCCTTGGTGTAGCCGTCCTCGAGGAAAACATCCACATGCGGGAATAGATTGAAGGCAATCGGGTGTGGGTAATTGCTTGGGGAAACCGATTTGCCGTCCGCCCAGCCGCGCAACTGATTTTCCAGCTCCAGCATCCCTGCCACGCCACTCCCAGAAACAGCCTGATAGGTGCAGGCCACAAAGCGTTTCAGGGAAAACTCCCGATGCAGCGGAAAGAGGCCCATCAACGTGATGGCAGTCGAGCAGTTGGGATTGGCAATGAGGCCTTGATGGCCCTTCAAGGCCTCCGGATTGACCTCCGGTACCACCAGCGGCACAGCAGGATCCATCCGAAAAGCGGAACTGTTGTCGATAACGATGCACCCGCGCGCTTGGGCCTCACCCGCCAGCGCCTTGCTGATGGAGGCACCCGCGCTGAACAAGACCATATCCAGCCCCGTGAAAGCCTCGGGCTTAGCCTCCTCCACGAGATAGGTCGCCTCGCCAAACTGAATGGTCTTGCCCGCCGAGCGGGAGGAGGCCAGCAACCTCAATTCATCCATCGGAAATTGACGCTCATGCAAAAGATGGATCAGTTCTTCTCCAACTGCTCCGGTTGCTCCCACTATGCCGATCTTGACTCCCATAAATGTTGCCCAGCGAATTTGAAAACTATCGCCGCCGCTTGACGAAATGGCGACTTCGAGCCACGGAAAATGTGCTCATCATTTCGGTTTGCGAGAAAAAACTTGGGCTCTACAGGGGCTCACGGCTCTGCTTCGAATGCCTTGTTTCATCGGCCGAGCGGGGACGCTCCTGTCGTGAAGGGTCTCTCGGGACGCCATGGGGACTGCACGCCGTGGCCGAAAAACACGGATCCGGGCTACCGGAGGGAGCCGTCCTTGTAGGCCGTCAATTCACGGGGGAATGCTGGTTTGATCGAGCCGATTGTGGCCCTGACCAAAAGGCGCTCGTCACGACCCGCATTCTCCGCCTCCGAGGACTGGAAGAAGGCATTAACATCGGACCCGGAATCGACTCCTTCAACCGGTTCATTTATCTTCACGGCACCAACCATCCGAACCGCTTTCCGGAGAACATTTCCGCTGGCTGTCTTCTCCTAAATGATCCCGATCTTCTCACGCTCTTCAATGATGTCCCGGTGGGCACCCATGTTTGGCTGAGCGAACCGGATTGCTCAGGCGCCTAAAAGCGCCATCCCGCGCTCACTTCCCAGCCCAGCGGCGTCCCTTGAAGAACAAGGGTACCAGCCGAAAACACAGGCTCTTGGCCAATCCAGTAGGCCTCATCGAAAAGGTTTTCAACAGTCAGCCGGACCCAAACACGCTCGCCCTCCCACTTCATGGAGGCATTCCAGATGACGGAAGCGGGAATCCGCATCGCCCGCTGCATGTCGTGATAAAAGGCATCCCGCCAAATCGGTCCAAGGCTGATCACCCAGGCCGGAGAGGGCGTCCACACAAGGTGCGCCTGAGCACTTTGTTCCGGCACACCCGCCAGCACCAAATCAGGATTAAGGGGTGCCGTGCGCCCATCGGCGGCATTGAGAATGCCCGCATTCAGGGCCCATCCCTGTTCGGATTGGGGAATGGCTCCAAAATCCAGCAAGCCGGTCTCAATCGTGACCCGCTGTGTCGTCACGGAGGCCACAATCGCCACGGTCTCCGAAGGAACAAAGTAAAGTTCCGCCTCCATCCCCTGCCCTGCCAACGGCCGGGCCGCGGCATCCCGATTCGAAAAGGTCGATTGCTCCCAGCGATACAAGGCCACAGATCCATACAAGCCGCCGTCCGTGCGCCGCACCTTCAGTCCCGCCTCATACAAGGCGACATCAGTGAATGTATCTCGCCCGGACAGTGTCCCTCCATCCCCAGGAGAGATGGCCTTACCCAATTGGACAGTGCCGTACAGATTCAGTACGGGCGATACCGTTATCACCGGGTTGAGATGCGCCTGCCAGACAACCGTATCGTGCGCGTCAGCGCGCTCCGTGCGCTGACTGATGGAAGCTCTGTCCACCGCTCCGGGCAACTCGGTTTCCCAGAAGTTGATGCCACCACGGGCCCCGTAATGAACCTTTACCTGATGATTTACCGGAATGGACCCGCCAGAAAAAAGGTCCACCTGCAGGCTGTTCGACCATTGACTGGCATTGCCGAATGAAGACCAGTGATTAAGGCCGTCGGGCCCACGCTGGCCACCCGCCCTCACCACCGAATTGCCGGAGATGCCATCTCGCGAGAGGTCTCTCCGCGAAAAGGGTTCGGCATCGAAGTCCTGCAACATTTCCGCCTCCGCGTAGCGAATATCCATCCCCAAGGTGAGGATATCCTCAGTCCGACCGGGCTCCTGGTTCCATTCCAGTCGGCCATGAAGTATCCGCTGCTGGGTCTGCATCGCAAAGCCGTAGCTCGATACCTTATCGGTCTGAAGCGACTCTCCGTACAAACGGGCCAGCAACCGCCCCCCGCCATCCAGGCGGGTCTCAAGGTCTATGGCCATCAGAGCATTGACCGAATCGGCCCTGTCACGAGGATCACTGAGCACCTTATCACGGGGCAATTTCACCGTCAGCACCTCGCCGCCAGCCGCGAAATAGTCATCGGTGTAGAGATACACATCCTGCGGAATCTGCTCAACGGCCTCAAGAAGGGACTGGGCCGGCCCAATCGCCCACCGCGCGAATTCGGGAACATCGTCCTCCGCAAGCACCCGGTAGAGGGATCCGAGAACGGCCGGGTCCTGCAGATGCAACAACCTCCCCAACTGGTCCGAGGGAATACGAGCCCTCGCCACATCACCGGGGATCGCCAACGCGTGTAGCTGCGGATTCACGACAAGGTTGAAGGGAAACTCAAGCAATGGACGCACCGTCTCGCCAGCCCAGTCGCCGCTCGTCAACAAGGGCGGCTCCCCGATGACGTACGATCTGGTTCGGATCAGCTCGGGAGTGGGACGATTGATGCCAGGCACCTCACTGCTTCGGAAATCATACAATTCCGCCGCCACGAAAAGGCGATGCCGCTCTGAAAGCCGCATTTTCAAGGCCCCATACAGGGAATCGAAATCATGCTCGACGGACTGGTAATAGCGATCGGAACGGGACCCTGTATAAGAAAATCGATACGCGGCAGGCTGTCCCATCAACAAAAGAGGCTCGCCATGGTCGAGGGCGACGCGAAAGGCATTCCACGCCCCTACCCCCAGTTCGACCGACCCGCGCCGCTTGTCGAAAAAAGGCTGCTTCGGCCGTTGGTTGACCGCTCCACCGACAAGGGTCGGCACAAAAGAGGCGGGAACGGGCCCTTTTATGATTTCCAATCCTTCAAGGGCCCCGAAGCTCATCGGCATCTCGTTGCGTTGATAGGCCCGAAGCATTCCATTGAAGTACGTACCGGCCAACGCTCCACGGATGAAAGGCGACCCCGCCAGCCCAAAGTAGTTGATCCGTTGCATCCCAGCCCCCGCCCGCTCCAAGGTTTCGTAGGAATCCACCTGCATCAGCTCCATCTGCTGCGGTGACAGCACCGTGAAGCTCCGGGGTATCTCCCAGACGCTTGTCTCCTGCCCGAAAAGGGAATCCACCCGCAAACTTAGCGGGGAGAGCGTTTCTTGTTGAGTCTGGGCGGTCTCCTCAACGATGAAGGCATCCAGGTCAATGACCGGTGAAGTCCTTGCATCGCTTCCGGAAAGGCTGGTTGCTGCAAACAGCCCAATGGCCCAGATTGGCCATCCTGATTTTTGATCCATGCAGTTTTGTTGTTTCGGAATTGAATGTCGGCGGCGATTGCATGCAGATCATCGCCCACCCTTCAAGCAAAACCGCCCGCTTAATCCGGCTTTCGGAACAAATAATGCGAGACCATCCACTCCCGTCCGCCCTTGTATCGAAATAGCTCGCTACACGCCATGTAAAACATGCGCCAGCGCCGCTCCCATAAGGCCGCCTTCGCGGAATCCCCGTATACGGTCTCAAAAATCGCCCGCACCGCCTTGCGCTGACGGTCCTGAAGACGCAGCCAAGCCTCCAGAGTTCGGCTGTAGTGGCACCCGTTTACCCGCCAATGCCGCTCCAGCCGGAGGTGCTCCTGAAATCGTGGCAGCAGATCATCACTGGGCATCGTTCCACCCGTGAAAAAGTGGTTGGCCATCCAGTCCGCCGATTCGCCGGTATTGTCAAAATGATAGGGAAACTGCCGGTGCGTGAAGATGTGAACAAAAAGTTTTCCCTCTGAATTGAGCCATCCACTGATCTGCTCCAACAACTTGTGGTAATTTTTCATGTGCTCGAACATTTCCACCGAAACCACCCGGTCATAGCGCTTGCTCGCCTTGAATTGATTCATGTCCGCGGTGATCACCTCCACATTGTTTAACCCGCGTTCCGCGGCCCGCGAAAGAATGAATTCGCGCTGAGTTCTGGAATTGGAAACCGCCGTGATGGGGCTATCAGGATAGTTTTCCGCCATCCAAAGCGTCAGACTCCCCCATCCGCATCCTAGTTCCAAGATGGAGTGACCATTCTCGATGGCGGCACGCTGGCACGTGAGCCGCAGCATCGCCTCCTCACTCTCCGCAAGGGTTGTCGTGGCATCCGTCCACCACCCGCAACTGTATTTGAGACGGGGCCCGAGAACTTTCTCAAAGTAGGCGCAGGGGAGCTCATAGTGCTGCTCATTGGCCGCTGCGGTCTCCACCGCGATCGTGCTTCGCTTCAGTTCCGCCACAAAGGCGTCGATGCTCTCTTCCTTCCCCGCCCGGCGCTCCTCCGTCAGCCGATTCGCCAACAACCGCCGAATTCCAATCCGTACCAACCAATCTGGCAAAACGCCGTTTTCCGCTAAGTCGATCATCTTCATGCTGTCATCCTCCTACATCCTTTTCGAAAAGATCCAAGCCTTCACTGCGCGGGAGGGGCTGCCCGGAAAACGTTGCATCTCCCTGACCCTCCATGGCCGCAAGGCGGGCCTGCTTGTCAGCCTGAATCTTTTCCTGCCGCTTTTTGTCGAGGGGCGTTCGCAAAAACACAAAACTGGCGAGACAAAACAAGCTGCCCACCCCAAAGCCAAAGACCCATGCCAAGGCGCGCTGGGTCTCAGGGCTCTGGGATTGCACGGCCTCCTCGTAACCGATCGCACTCAAAATCAACCCCGTCAGCCCAAGCGTCACCGAGCGGGCCACCTTCTGGCCCATTCTCCAAAATCCAAAGTAGATCCCCTCCCGGTCCTGGCCACTCCTGACAAAGTCAGCGTCCGCCATGTCGGTCACCAAAGATTCCACAAGAATGATCGCTCCAACCGCCACGCCCCCGAAAATCGCAACCAGCACCGGTCCCACCAAGGATCCAGGCGGAAAAAAGGGATACCCGGCCATGGTCATCGCTCCCAACAAAAAAAGTCCCCAAAAGGCGGGCCGCTTTTTCCCGAAGCGACGCCCCAGTACCGTCCAGAATGGCACGGAAAGGACGATAAAAAGGGTGAACACACTGAGAATGGGACCCTGCACTTCCGCTTCTGTCAGACCGAGACTTTCCTTGTAATAGGGGAGAGCGAGGGTCGCATTCATGCTCCGGGCCACGCCCACCAGAATAAAGGCCATGAAAAACGGGACAAAAAGGGGGTTCCGCAACACGTGTCCAATGTTCAGCCAAAAAGCTTTCCAATGAAAGACCTCCGGAGGACTCGGCAGGCGCCGGGTCCGCTGGGACACCATAAAAATGGTGATCAGCGTGAACACCAGTACCGCAACTGCAATAAAGACGCTGCCAAGGGACCGGGTTGCATACAGCTCCTGAGTGCTCAGAACGTCAATCTGCAGCACCATGGCGGCCAGCAGAGGGGCCAGAATCCCGGCGAAAAGACCGAATGTTCCAAACACCAGCCTCCATCCGAACAACTCTGTTCGTTCATGGGTATCCGGCGAAAGCGCGCCCCCAAGGGCCAGATGAGGAACCCCCAGAATGGTCATACCTGTATTTAAAAACACATACACCGTGCTGAGGTAGCCAAAAGCCACCCAATCGGTCATCGCCGCGGGTGGATGAAAGAGGGCGAAAATGCCGACTGCCACCAGGATCGCTCCCGCAAACAAATAGGGAACAAAGCGCCCCCAGCGGGTGCGGGTGCGATCGAGAACACCACCCATCAAGGGATCCGTCACGGCATCCCAGAAGGTTCCAATGGCCAGCGCCATCCCCGCCAAAGCGGGCGACAGCCCCACCACGCGGATATAAAACTCCAGGAGATACAGTTGCAAGAGGAGTTCAGCGCCGGATAAGCCAAAATCGGCCGCCCCGTAGCCCGCTTTTGTTCTCCTCTGCAAGGGCATATTCAGATCAGCTTCTCGGCTTCGGCAAGATCGCCCCCATTCCCCCGTCGAGCGACAGCACCTGACCGGTCATCCAGCCAGCGTCCTCCGACAAGAGCCACTCTGCGAGGGCCGCCACCTCATCCGCGGTCCCGATCCGGCCAAGGGGATGCATCCGCTCCGAAAGTTGCCGCACACTGGGGTTGCTGGTCATCATGGCCGCCGCCGGGGTATCCACCAACCCGGGGGCAATGGCGTTGACTCGGATTCCCAGCGCCGCGTTCGTCGCGGCCATGGCCCGGACCATTCCCTCGATGCCGCCCTTCGCCGCCGCGATTGCTTCGTGGTTGCCCAGCCCAATGCCACCCGCCACCGAACTGAATAGCACCACGCTTCCCGCCTTTTGGTTCCGCATGGGTCCCAACGCGGCCCGACATCCATAAAAAGCGGTCGTCAGGTTGGTCATCAGCACCCGCTCCCATTCGTCGTCTTTGGTCAGATGCAAGGGTTTCAGAAAAATACTCCCAATGGCGTGAACATACCCGTCCAAACCGCCTGCCTTCGTCGCAAAGTGCTCCACAGCCGCACCGGCTTCCGCTGAGGAGCTGAAGTCCGCTGCCTCCACCCAGATCCCGGGATGTCGCTCCCGGAAGACCTCCAGTTTCGCGGAGGGTCGCCCTGCTCCCCCCACTTCACAGCCAGCCTCCTTCAACCGCACCGCCAGCGCCTCCCCGATTCCCCCAGCGATACCACTTATGAAAACCCGCATTTTGCTCCAGTCCGTCTTCGCCATGGGCCAGCTTATGCATAGAATGGGGGAATGCCAAATCCTTCGCCATTTTTAAAAAATCCTGCCCTCCGACCACCGCGATT
>JBEAQI010000159.1:0-9222 GCA_041163965.1 Verrucomicrobiota bacterium
TAATTTTCAGGCAGTTTTTGGATTCGCGCCTACCTTTACGAACGGTGTAGCCAGTATCAACGGGGATGATTCTGTGGAATTGTTTTTTAACGATACCGTCATTGATACGTTTGGAGACACCAGCAAAGATGGGACCGGCGAAGCTTGGGAGTATCTTGACAGTTGGGCCTACCGTGTTGATGGCACGACCGCCAATACCGCCTTTAATTTGAGTGATTGGACTTTTGGCGGTGTTGGTGCATTAGACACTTTAACTGCTGCACAGCAAGGTGCCGCTGTTCCTTTTGGGACTTATTCGCCTGCTCCCGTCCCTGAGCCGGCGACGATTGCGTCGATCATGGGGCTGTTGGGCTTGGCGTTTGTGATGGTGCGTCGCCGTCGGTAAGCTGCCGTTTAGAAACTTTTTTAGGCTCGGTTCCGCAAGGAGCCGGGTCTTTTTTTAAGTCGGAAGGAGCAGAAGCCAGCCGAGAGCGGGGTGGCGCGCTTCGGAATGGGCAATCGTCCGCGGGCCGTAAAAATCCCGATGCATGGGATGCCCTATGAGGGCAATTTGACGGAGAGCTGGGATATTTCCTTGAAGCGAGGGGGAGGAGCGCTATCAGGGGTCGACTTTCAGGAAAAATTCATTATGACCGTTTCCATGACATCTGTTACAAAGACAACAATGAGACTTGCGCTGGCCATAGTGGCTGTTTGCACGGTAGCGCTGCGGGCCGCGGAGGTCGTATTACAGGACGGATCCCGGTTGGTCGGGCAGCTTGAATCCATCGAGGGCGGGGTGCTCGTGCTGAAGCCCTCATGGGGCGACGCGATCCGCATTCCGCAGGCGGAGGTGGTGACGGTGGAGAATGAATCCCCTACGACCTACCGGCTCCGGACAGGCGAGGTGCTGTCGGGCGAGATCCGACTCGATTCCGCTGGTCCGGTGATTGTGTCTGCTTCGGCGGAGGTGGTGGTGCCGGTGTCTCAAATTGAGGCGGCGTGGCTACCCGGAGCGGAGGATCCGGCGGAGGTGGCGCGGGTCCGCGCCTTGGAGGCACAGGTCAGGCGCTGGACCTACCAGCTTGGGTTTGACCTCAGCGGGAGCGCTGGAAATGCCGAGAACCTTGGGACGTCCGTCAATGCCCAAGCCAAGTTGGAAGGACCCAGCGACCGCCTGCTCCTGTATGGCAGCTACAACTACAAAGAAACCGATGGGCTCCGATCGGCGGACGAGCAGAAGGCGGGGATGCGCTACACCAATTTTTTTGGAGAAAAGATGGGCTGGTTTGTCCGTGAGGAGCTTGAGCGCGATACCTTTGAGGGGGTTGATTTCAGATCCACGACGGCCCTTGGTCTCAGCTACCGGTTTATCAAGCGTGACCGCCTCAGTCTGGAGGGCAGCGCCGGTTTGAGTTACCGGTACGACAGTTATTCCGATGTCGGTGCCGATAACGTTGATTTCCCCGGCTTGGACTTTGGAGCGGATCTCGGATGGCAGTTTGCCGATTGGGGCAAGCTGGTGACCAAGGCCTCATACATTCCCAGTTTCGAGGATCTCGGCGATTACATCATCGAACAGGAGACTGGGGTGGATGTTCCTCTGGGGGTATCCGATGCCTGGGTGATGCGGTTTGGCTTGTCCAACCAGTACAACAGCCGTCCCTCCGGCAACCGTGAAAAGCTTGATACGACATGGTTTGCCCGGCTACTCCTGAATTGGGAGTAGGCCATCTGCAGGCAGTGTCACAGAGCCCTCGCGCCTCTTTCCCTCTCACCCTCAATCCATATCAACCATGAACGAAGAAACCCTTAAAATTACCTTGGCCTTGCTGGCCGACTATGGCCAGCGCCTTGTTGTCGCTGGTATCATCCTCATCCTTGGCATCTGGGTGGCCCGCTTTGTCCGCCGTCTCCTGCGCAAGGGCTTGGAAAAGCGCGGCGTGGACGTGACCCTGGTGGGCTTTGTGACGTCGCTGATCTACTACATCTTGGTGGTGGCGGTGACCATTTCGGCGATTTCCAAGCTCGGGATCGAGACCACGTCCTTTATCGCGGTGCTGGGAGCGGCTGGCTTGGCGGTGGGGTTGGCCCTTCAGGGCTCCCTCTCCAACTTTGCCAGCGGCGTCCTCCTGATCCTGTTTCGGCCTTTCAAGGTGGGGGATTTTGTGGAAGCGGGAGGCATGACCGGAGCGGTCGATGAAATCGGGATGTTGATGACGCGCATGCACACCCCCGATAACAAAGCCATTCTGGTGCCCAACACCCAGATCATGAGCGGGAGCATCATCAACTTTTCCGCCCACGGGGACCGGCGTCTCGATCTCGTATTTGGGATCAGCTACAAGGACAACATCGAGTTGGCAAAGGGCATTCTTCGCGATATTGTGGAGAACGACGCCCGCTGCCTAAAAGAGCCCGAGGCGACGATCGGGGTGATCGAGCTGGCCGACAGCAGCGTGAATCTGGTCTGCCGGCCGTGGGTGAAGGCGTCTGATTACTGGCCCTTGCGGTTTGACCTCATGGAGACGGTGAAGCGCCGCTTCGATGAGGCTGGAATATCGATCCCCTTTCCCCAGCGCGAGGTGCACGTGTATTCCACGACCGACGCGGCCGGTGACTAAACGCCCATCACTGCGCGGAAGGACTGGGCGGCGCGCCGCGACATCTGGACCTTGGAGTCGTCCTTAAGGGTCACGAGAAGACCCCCGTTAAACCATGGCTGAATGTGGCGGATCCACTTCAGGTTGATGATCTGTTTTCGGTTGGCGCGAAAGAAATGCTTGGCGGGGAGCCGCTCCTCAAGGTAATTCAGCGTGCGGCTGATGAGGGGCTTCTCCTTGTCAAAGAAGACCCGGACGTAGTTGTCCTCCGACTCAAGGAGACGGATCTTCTCATACTCGACAAACCAGCAGCTTTCCCCGTCCTTGATGAAGATCTGATCGTAATCATGCCGGCTTTCAGCGTGGAGCGCGGCCTCGGAAATACGGCGGAATTTGCTCAGGCGGACCCGAATGGCCTCCAGGAGGTCCTCATGCTCAAACGGCTTGGTGATGTAATCATCCGCCCCCAAACCGAGGCCCTCACGAATATCCCCCGGATCGGTGCGGGCGGTGAGAAAGATGAACGGGATGATGGCGGTCAGCGGGTCTTTCTGCAGTTCGCCGAAGACCTCGTATCCATCCATTTCCGGCATCATGATATCCGATACAATCAGATCTGGCTGGCTACTTTTTGCCAGATGCAGACCCTCCCGGCCATTCTTGGCCGCAAGGACGTTGTATCGTTCCGCTTCAAGCAGATCAATCAAGGGAAGCCGGACGTTTTCGTCGTCTTCAAGAATCAGAATTGTTGTCATGATGGTGTGGTGTGGTGTTTTGCGTGGGAAGGCGAACGATAAAGGTGGAGCCGACGTTTTCTTCGGAGCTAAAGGAGAGGTCTCCCCCGAGCAATTCGATCGCTTTGAGAGCAATGGTGAGTCCGAGGCCCGTGCCTTGGCGTGCGCCCACATTGCCAGCACGATGAAAGGCCTCGAAGAGTCGCTCCTGATCCGCCTGCGGAATCCCAATGCCGTGGTCGGTTATCTCGAAGAGCAGATCAGCGTGGTCCTCGCGCGCCCGGCAGAGAACGGTGGTGTCCGGGGCCGAATATTTTAAGGCGTTGGTCAGCAGGTTTTGAAAGATGTGATCCAGCAGGTGCGTGTCCAGTGGGTAGGGACGCTCTGATGGGAGCGTTGACTCAAAGCGAATTTGCCGGCCCGGGAAGATGGGTTGGATGCTTTCCATGACCGACGTGAAATAGGCTTCCGGCAGGACCGGCTGCAGGGAAACTTCGATACGGTTGGCCTCCGAGCGGCTGAAAAACAGGACATCGTCGAGCAGGCGATTCATGCGTTTTAGGGAGACGCTGATGTTTTCGTGGTGCCGCTTGAGCTTGTCCGGTGGGAGCCGTTCGCTGAACCGGTGTAGCAGTCCCGCGGAGGCCTGAATGGCGGTCATGGGGGTGCGGAACTCGTGGCTGACCATGGAAATGAAGCGCGCCCGCATTTCGTTGAGTTCCTGCTCGCGTTCGAGAGCCTGACGGTAGCGTGCCTCGCTTCGCTGCAACGATTCCCGCGCATTGACCTGTTCGGTGACATCCAGCTGAATGCCAACGAAGTGGGTGAGCTCGCCGTCCTCATTGCGCACCGGAGAAATGTGGAGTTCGTTGTAGAAGAGCTCCCCCGTTTTCTTGTAGTTGCGGATGGTGACGACGCAGGGACTGCCCTCACGCAGGGCGAGGCGCAACCGTTCCAAGTCGGGCTGCGAGCGGTCGGCGCCCTGCAGAAACCGGCAACTCCGGCCCACCGCTTCCCGCGCCGAGTAGCCCGTGATTTGCTGAAATCCTTGGTTTACATAAATGAGGGGCAGGTCCGGTTGGCGGGCATCGGCGATGGTGACCCCGGAGGTGACATTCGCAATGGCAACATTGCGCAATTCGATGTCTTCCATGGCCCGAATGCGCTCCGAGAGATCCCGCAGCGATAGCAGGAGCAGGGGAGTGCCCTCTATTTCGAGGAGCCGGAGGCGCAATTCACAGGGGATAGGATTCCCGTTGGCATTCAGGAGGCGGGTGGAGAGGCTGCGCGGGCGCGCGAGGCGGATGGCCTCCCCGATAAAGCGCTGGAGCGGTCGTTCCTGTCCCGGGTAGGTCAGGAGGGAGAGCGGCTTCCGGATCATCTGGTCCCGCGAGTATCCAAGAAGCGCTACGGCGCTCGGGTTGACATTAAGGATCTCTAGGGAGGTTCCCTCCACGAGCAGGATGGCTTCCGTATTTTGCTCGAAGAGGGCTTCGGCGAGCGGCGCATGCAAGTGTTCATCCAGAGCCATTAAAATCCAGCTAATTGATTCAAGTGATTTTGCAATACCCGATGGTTGAATCCTTTGGGCAGAGCGCTAATGACTCAGGTTGCGGTTGGCCAATACCGTTCCAAAAGTTGAAGGGAAGAAAGCGGAGCAACCTGAAGCTGATAAAAATAGGTCCATGCGGTGAGGTGGCCGCTGTCTGACTCCAAATCGATGTGGCATCGGCGATATTCGACCGGGTGCCCTTCAAGGGCATCAATAAGCTGCCAGAGCGCTACCTTTGGAAAGCGATACAGCTCACCTGTGATGCGATGCCCGACTCCTGCCTGATCGATGAGGCACGGGTAATCAAGCATGACGAGCGGATAGGCCACAGTGGTTTTTGCTTCGCCGATGAAGATGGCACCGCCATCCTTTAGCAGGTGATGATACTCACCGCCCCGTTGCAGGGTTCCGTAGGCGAAGAGCAGCTCGCCAGGGGCGTGTAAGGCGTTGGAAGCAGGTCCGGCGGCCATTCCCCGGGCCTCAATTCACCATGGCAACGTGGTAGTCTTCGCCTTGGACAAAGGGCACGACAATGCCCGTGCGAACACAGAAGTCGCCAAACCGTTCTCCCGATTCACGCTCTTTGGCGTAGCGCACGATGATGGGGCGCAAGACGGCCACGATTTCCTCACTGCGCACGGAGGCCTTGTAGAGTCGGTTGAGACGGGCCCCGTCAAACCCTGCTCCCAGATAAATGTTGTACTTGCCCGGGGCTTTACCGACCAAGCCGATTTCTCCTAGATAAGGCCTTGCGCAACCGTTGGGGCAACCGGTCATTCGGATAGTGATGGCGTCGTCCCGCAGCCCCGCTTCCTCGGTCACCGCCTCCAAGTCAGTAATCAGATCAGGCAAATAGCGCTCCGATTCGGCAAGGGAGAGCCCACAGGTCGGCAGAGCGACACAGGCCATGGAGTTGAGTCGCAGCCCCGAGCTGGCCAACCCCTTGTCGAGACCATATGTCGACACCAGTCCGGCAATGGTCGCCTTGTCCGATTCCTCGATGGCAGCAATGATCAAATTCTGGTTACAGGTGAGGCGGAAATCTCCCGTGTGGACGCTCGCGATTTCACGCAAGCCGGTCTTCATTTCGCAATCAGGAGTGTCTTTTACCCGGCCATTCTGAATGTAGAGGGTCAGGTGCCACTTACCATCCGCTCCCTTGGCCCAGCCATAGCGGTCCCCGGTGCCGTCGAACTGTACCGGCCGACCCTCCGCGAGGGTCAGATTGCCCGTGCGTTCCACTTCGCCGCGGAACCAATCCAAGCCTCGGTCCCAGATCGTGTACTTGAGGCGCGCGTGGGCCCGATTCGTGCGGTCCCCGTGGTCCCGCTGTACCTTGACCACCGCCTCCGCCACTTGGACCGCTTGGTCAGGGGTGCAGAAGCCCAAAAGGCGGGCGAGGTGGGGCTGGGTCGCGGCGTTTCCGTGAGTCATTCCCATGCCCCCGCCGACCATGACGTTGTACCCGATAATGCGGTCCCCTTCGGTGATCGCCACAAATCCTAGGTCATGGGCGTACACATCGACATCGTTGCTCGGGGGAACCGCCACCACAATCTTGAACTTTCGCGGCAGGTAGGTCTTGCCGTAGATCGGTTCCACTTCCTCCTCCCCACCGGCCACCTTCTCCCCGTCCAGCCAGATTTCATGGTAAGCCCGTGTCCGCGGGGTCAGATGATCCGATATGGCCTGCGACAGCCGCAGCACCTCCGTATGCTGCCCACTGAGATGCGGGTTTGGATTGCACATCACATTCCGGTTCACATCACCGCAGGCCGCAATTGTATCCATCAAGGCCCCGTTGATTTCCTGGATGGTCTTCTTCAGATTCGCCTTCAAGACTCCGTGCAGCTGGTAGGCTTGCCGTGTGGTCAGCTTCAAGGTCCCGTTGGCGTACCGATCGCTGAGCCGATCCATCTCGAGCCACTGTTGGGGCGTGGTCACTCCGCCCGGCACCCGTACCCGAATCATGAAACTGTATGCCTTGTCCAATTTCTTGCGCCGCCGCTCGGCCCGCTCGTCACGGTCGTCCTGCAGGTAAATCCCGTGAAACTTTGTCAGCTGCGCGTCGTCCGCGCCAATGTCTCCGGTCAGCGGATCCGCAAGCGCCTCCGCCAAGGTCCCCCGCAGATAATCGCTCCCCAGTTTGATCCCCTCGTTCTTGTGCAATCCTGTCTCGCTTGCGCCGTTTGTTGTCATCTTCCCTGAAAAAGAAGTAAGTTGGGTAGAAAAGTAAAGTACGGATGGACGAGGCGTATCAATCCGTGGTGCTGACGGGGCGGTTTCCCGGGAGGAGCCGTTCGATGGTTTTGGCGAGGAGGTCGAATTCCAGATTAACGAGGTTGGTTGGGGCCTTGCGGTGGAGGTTTGTCATCTGGAGCGTATGCGGAATGAGCCAGACCGCGAAGCTGTCTGGATGCAGTTCGGCGACGGTGAGGCTGACCCCATCGATGGCGATGGAGCCCTTGTGCGCGAGGTACTTGGCAAATTCCGGAGGCGGTTGAATGCGCAGGTAGAGGTCTTTGCCGCGGGTTTCTGCGTCAATGACGGTGCCGGTGCCATCGATATGGCCGGTCACGAAGTGGCCGCCGATTTTTCCATTGAAGCGGAGGGCCCGCTCAAGGTTGACCAGATCGCCCGGAAGGAGTTTCGAGAAGGAGGTAAGGCGGACCGATTCTCCCAGTAAGTCGAAAGAGATCGAGTCATGGGTGGCGTGGACAGCGGTGAGGCAACACCCATTGACTGCGATGGAGTCTCCGATCTGCAGATCCGCGAGCACTTTGGACGCTTTTATGCAGAGCTTCCATGCGGACTCCTCTTCACGGAAGGAGAGGACGGTCCCGGTTTCTTCAATGATGCCAGTAAACATATCGGTGAGGTTGAGCCAAGGAGGAGAGACCGGCCAGTCCAAAGCGCGGATGGCGGTGTAAAGCCGTCAGCGCGTGGCGCGCAAACGATACCATTCCCGCTCACCCGGGCCGAGGGAGCGGGTGACAGAGACGGTGTTCTGGTAAGGATTCTGGCCGGCCGACAGGGTAGCGCTGGCGAGGGGAACTTCTGTCCATGTCTCCAGATCCGAGCTCACTTCAAGGACGAGGGTGAGGTTGAGCGCGGCCGTTGAGGAGGCCTGCGGGAAGGATAGGACCATGGACGGGCCGGAATGCTCAAGAGTGCCTGAGAGCAGGGCGTTAGTGGGTGAGCGCGGGTCAGTGTAAAGGGCCATTTCCATCAAATTGGAAAGGCCGTCCTGATCCGGGTCCGCGTTATCGCCGGAGATCTCGGGCACGAGCAATTCCCCGAGGGTGAAGTAAGCGAGGCGCCAGTTGCCCCACGAAGGATGGCCCACCCAGACCGCATCCGCGAACTCCGGAAAGTCAATGTAAGGGTTCCGGTTGTTCTGATAATCCCTGTAAATCCGGTGGTTAACATCCCTCTCTTTGGCGGAGGGCAGGAAACGGCGATTCCAATCCAGCATGACATCCAGTTGGGCCATTTTTTTCTCCGCTGTGGAGAGCGAGGCACTTTGCGAGATGTTGACCAGTTGCATATCGCTGTAGCGGGTGGTCATGTAGAAGAGCGCGCGGGCCGCCCAGCCTTTTTGCGGATCAGCCGGTTCCCATGAGTTGTCATCCGAACGACAATCCGGGGCAAATGGGTGGGCAGCCGTAGTGCTGGTGGGGGTCTCGTCGAAATGCTTATTGCCGCGGGCGCTGTTGACCCCCTTGTAGGCCGGGACTAGATTGAAAATGTCCGTATAGCGGGGCATGGCATCATCAATTCCGTAGCTGTTTGGCCAAAGGTGTTCCCGATTCCAGTAGTTGCTGGGCGAGCTGCTATCCTGAAGGCTTTTGTCGATACTGGCGCCCGAGTAAAACAAGACGATGTTGCTGGAGTTTGCGGGGTCCTCGTACAGATCCTTGTGCGCGTTCCAGACTCCAGGAGTGTAGGACAGGGCAGTGTGATCATCGATCAGGGTCGTCAGGTGCGATTTAAGGTCGCTACCCGTGCGTCCCGTGGCGCTGATGAAGAATCCCGCCGCAAAGAGGGGGTCGTTGATCGATTGGGCGGCCCCTTTGGCAGGGCCAAAAGTAGCCATCAGCATACTGCCGAGTGCCACACGAAGACAAAACTTTAAGCGCATCATTTCCAAACAAATCGATATGCTGAGCCAGTTCCCATGAGCAATCCCAATCCGTTGTTCCGTAAAGTTTTACAGGTTGATCCGAATTTACCGAAAGGCGGCGAAATCCAGTTGCATCCCGCCGAAAGCCCTCTATCTAAAAGGGAAGTGGGTAAAAGGAGCGTGTCATGATGAGGAAAGCTTTGTGTTCGATATGGGGATGGTTGCTGATGC
>JBEAQI010000160.1:0-2600 GCA_041163965.1 Verrucomicrobiota bacterium
TCTGCTGACTCAAAATCTTGTGGTGCAAAGCCAACTCTTCGGGATGCTTGGGATTCGCTGAAAGATCACAAAAGAAAGCGCCTCGGTAGATGCCATAGTCCGCCACCCCGGGCTCCATCCGAAGTCGCGGCATGCCGCCCATCCAGATCACAATGTCGCGACTGCAACGATCCCAGTAGCGGTCATAGGCAATCTGGTATATTTCCGCATCATTCATGCCGCGGAAGTCACCACGGAGATCCGCCACCACTTTCAAGCCGTTGGCCTCCGCCAGCGGAATGAGGTCCTCGTTGACGACAATGGCACGCTCAAGGCCCGCCACCGTGAAGGCCACAATCAGGGAAGTGCGGACCTCCTTGTCCCAGACCACATACCCGTTCACCTGATCGGCCATGGCCGCCAAGGCCGCAACGGGACTCTCAAGGGTCTCAAACTCAAACCCGTGGCGGTCAGTGAAAAAGTCACGCATCGCGGGCGTGATCTTCCATGGCCACTCGTCGGGATAAACAAAATACAGCTCCGGACCATCCTGGTTGACCAACCCCTGCAACGTGATCAACATCGCCTTCTCGGGTAGTCCGTCGTCGAGATCCCATCGGTTGTCGAACTCCATCAGGTAGGCCGACCGCCCGAACAGAATGCCGGGCAACAGAAGGAAAAGGAAAGCAAGGAGGGGTCTTGGGTTCGTTGACATGGATATGAAGAAATTGTCTGGGTGGTCGTGAATCAGGATTCCAAGCGGGTGTAGACATGCACTATCGGGCGATCCCGGGACGAACGAAGCTCGATCACCGTGAGCCGCTGTTGGTCCGTCGAGAGGCGGTACTCGAACGTGCTGCGGACCGGCGTCTCTCCCTGCGAAGTGGCGAGTGTGTAGTGGGAAACAACTCCAAGGGTGCGGTCATCCAACCATGTGGCCCGCATCGTTTCGGTGCCGTCTCCGCCCATATACGCTCCGATATGGCGGTTCCCGGTCCACCACGCCACCGGCACCTTTACGGTCTCGTCAATTTTCAATGGATAGGTCGCCGAACTGACCCGACGCCCGGCACTGACCTCCCGCGCAATCGTCACCGCACTCCCCTCCACCTCAATATCGAGAACAATCTTGCGCCATGGATCGAGGGCACTGCTCTGCGCGGGCTCCACCACCCACTTTCCGCTTAGCGATGGAACACTCCACGCACTCGCGCACAGCATCCACCAGATCACAGAGGCGCTGAATATCTTCTTCGGTAATCGTTGGCTTTCCATGCCCTCATTACGCGGCGCACCACCCCAACCGTCAGCCTGATTTGCGTTTTACAGTCAACCCTTGGGCCGACCCGTCCCTCGTTAAGGCGCCGGCTTTAGACCAAATGCCTCGCATAGCTCATCAATGGCCGCTGCTGGCATCGGCTGGCCAGGACCCAGAACACTTGCCGAAAGGAGGGCCTTGGCCGTCGCTTCGAGCACCTCAAGGCGGTCAAACGCGTCCAGTACGCTCTGCCCAACGACCAAAGCCCGCACCGACACATTTCCCCCACTCGTCGTCGTCATCTCGCCCCCATAGACGCGCGCCATGACCTGCTCAATCTTGTCCCGGGGATGCAACATCTCGAAGTTCACCTGACCCGTTGACCTGCCCGCCCTAAAAGGCATTTACAACCAAAACCTTTCCCCGCCGCCCGGCCGTCACCCTAGCGCGGGATGAAAGGAACTCGCCAACCAACTGCCCGACGCCCATCAGCGGCCTCTTCAGTTCCAACAAGGGGCGGGTAAAGCTATTGTTTCGACGCGCAGGATCGGACGCGGCCAACCTCCGATTCGGGTTGGCGGAAGGCGGGAAAAGATATCAGTTTGAGCGGATCTCGGCGGAGCCGGTCTTGGAACAGCCGGTCCAAGCGGTTCGCCGACGCCTCTCAGTATCCCGCGGCATGGCCATCCTTGCGGCTTTCAGAGGCCGCGATCCAGATGCCGTTATCAGCCCGCATGATGGCTTGATAACCGCCAAAGACGCCCGGATTGGGCTCAATGCGGTGCCCCATCTCACGGAGACGCTCAAGGGTGGCATCGGGAAACCCGGACTCAAGGTGCAGCTGCCCTCCGTCCTCCATGCGCTCGCCGGTGGGCTGGGTGGAACCGGTATGGACCATGCGTGGCGCGTCGCCCGCTTCCTGCAGGTGCATTCCGAAATCCACCAGGTTCATCACAATCTGGACATGCGCTTGAGGCTGGGTCGAGCCGCCCATCACCCCGAAGCTCACCCATGGTTGGCCGTCGCGCGTGATGAAAGCGGGAATGATCGTGTGAAAGGGCCGCTTCCCCGGCGCGTAGACATTGTAGTGCGTGGGATCCAGACTGAAGGACTCACCGCGGTTCTGTAGGCAGAAGCCGAGCGCCGGTGGCGTCACCCCGGAGCCATGGCCGCGATAATTGCTCTGGATAAGGGAGACCATGTTGCCGGCCTCATCAGTCGTGGTCAGGTAAATGGTGTCGCCATGGTCGGGCAAGCCGGATGGCACCACCATCGCCGCCCGCTCGGGATCGATGCGCCCGCGCAACTGCTCACCATAGGCCTTGGAAATAAGCGTCGCCACTGGAATCTCATTGAATGCGGG
>JBEAQI010000161.1:0-5357 GCA_041163965.1 Verrucomicrobiota bacterium
CGTTCGTCGCGTTGCACGCTCCGAACGTTCATCCCCGGGCTACCCTCCCAGCCGGCCTACAGCCGGCGGCGACGCATTTGGCACCGCACCCATGGCAACGGCCGGAGGCCAACCGGCCATCTAGGCGCCGCCCTCCTCAACACCACCCGCCGCCCGCCGCAAAGAGGCCAAACCGGCCAACCCGGCGCCGCCTACCTTAACACCGCCCGCCGTTGGCCTCAATGAGTCCCAACTCGATAGCCCAACGGTCAGGCGCGCTGGCGGTGGCCGTTTGAGCCTCTTCGAGGCGGGCGGTTAACCCGGACGATGGGCTAGAAATTCTCTGGTAATTCGTCGGTATCGGGAATCTGATCCCGAAAGAGGCGCCGGATGGCCCCGGTGAGGCGCAGGTAATAATCCGGGGCGTGCGGAGAGTAGTTGAGGAACTGCGAGTCACCGACGGGCACATCGTTGGAGACCTTGAAGATCTGGGTGCCTTCGTCCATCTCGTCGAACATGGCGACATACAGGCTGGTGGCGCCGCTGCGTTTGGCGGTCACAGCCTGGGCCCAAAGGAAATTGCCATCTTCCCTCGGGATATGGTTAAAGACAGCGTCCCGGTGTTTGTAGCGGTTGGCCCAACTGAATCCGGGAAAAGCCAGTGGCAGGTAGGTCACGCCGTGCTCCCGGCACCATTCGATGTCCGGCTCAACCAATTCGGTGCCGCGGCGGAAAGCGGTCGAGGAGCCGCCGAAACGGCCGACGGTCCATGGCAGAATGGCGTCCGCGGAGGCGATGACCTCGTGCAGGAGCGGGTCAGCAACGGTATCCCTTTCAAGCGTTCGCCAGTAGGTGGGCACCCCAAGCAGAATGCTGCATCCCCCATGGACCGGATCGTTGCGAAAAAAATCGATCAGCTTAGCGACTTCCTCGAGGGAATATTTGCGCCCGTCGCTGAAGCCGACGCCCCAGATGGCGACCAGTGGCTTTCCCCGGTGCCGCAGGTAGGCGGGGTCCTTGGTGAGGGCGAACTGGGCCTGCAAATCCTTCCAATCCTGCTCGACCCGTGGCAACTCGTTGGTCGGCATGCCGCTGAGGTCATACATGATGGCGTATGCCCTGCCGTGATGATTGGCGCTCTCTTGGACGTACTCGACAATCCGGTTGTTGGAGGGCAGGAGGCGGTCCGACTGGTGGTGGAAGCCCACGACGTCCACCGCGAAACGTTGCAGAAAGATGCCGTCGATCCCGTACTGGCGCATCCATTCAAAGTGCCGATCCACCGTGGCCGGGTGTTGTGAGGAAAAGACAGTGGCTGGACGACCATCCGCATGCCGGAAGGAAGTGGCGAACTTTTCGGAGGTAGTAAGCTCGCTTTCGTCCGGCCAGTAGTCGATGCCAACGTGACCCGGCCGGAATTGCTCGTCATAGGTCTCGTAGTGCTCCCACCCCAGGCCTGAGCCATCGGTTGGGGTGCGATACCAACCCTGGTATCCGGCGAAGACCTTGCCCTCAAGCCCGTCGGCGGCCGGCAAACCGGTTTCCGCATATGCCGTGGAAGCCGCCAGCGGGGCAATGAAGGCCGATACGATCAGCAGAGACAGGGATTTTCTAAAGGGGCTGCTTTTCATCTCAATTGCTCTGGATTTGTGACCCTTCGGTCAATTTCATCCATCGGTCCCAATCGGACTCGATAAGGGCCATGGTGGGCTTGGGATTCCATTCTGCATCATACAGGCAAAAATGCTGCGGTTTGAAGTCACCCGGCAACACCTGATTAGGCTTCGTGGTCGGATCATCGGTGTCGGGACCAATATCAACAAATTCCCATCCAAAGCGGGTCCCGTTGGCAAGGGTGTTCAGAAGAAGACCCTCAATGTCCTCCGGAAAATAGTCCGTTCCATTGATCGTCATGTGTTCAGTAACGGCCCACTCTTTGCCATGTTCTCGAATGGCTTGGTGCACCCGCTCGTAAGCCTTGTGGTTAGGGCGGCGCTCAATGTTGCACCAGCTCCAATTCACCTGCAGGATGTTGACGTGTCGAAGACGTTGCAGCAGCTCTATTGGATCGCCCAGCCGCCGCATCATGGTGGGCTCCTCGGCGTCCAGATAATCGGTGGCGATCCACAGCGCCTTGCCTCCGGCTCCTGCTTTCAAGGCCAGTGCGTCCCCGTCGATCCACTCCGCCAGCTGTCGGGCGCGAAAGCAATTCCATGCCCGCGATTCGACGAATGCCGGCCCGATCGGAAACGCGTCTGGAAAGGGAAGCGGTTCCAGTTCCTCGTGCTGTTTAGCCCAAGACTCGTACGCGGACCGCGCCATTTCACTGTAGTCCAGCCACTGCCCCCCCATGAATTGCGGTTCGACCGTGGTTTCAAAATACAAGAAGTGCTCCGCGCCCAGTCCCGCCACCAGATTCCGCATGTAGTGCCGAGAAGCCTCCAGATAGGCCCGCGAAAAGAGTGACGGAACGGCCGTGTTGTATCCATATTCCGTGTCACGGACCGCATGGCCCTCATGATTGACCGCGACCGCCTCCGGATGCCGCTCCCAGAATCCCGCCGGAATCTGTCCACCCCCAACCCCGTAGGTCTCCACCGACAAGGACGCATACATCCCATGCTCCCGTACCGCCTCCAAGAGCTGCCTCAACGGGTCCAGCGAGACCTCGATCCGCCCATCCCCGGAAGGATTGAAATGATGCCAGTAACAATTGATGGCAAGGTTGTCGTAGCCCTTCCCCGCGATGATCGGCAAATCCCGCATCAATTGGTTCACTTCCCCAGGATCCCCGTAGTTGCGCAGCGGCTTGCCGGTCTTCAAAAACTTCGCCTGACCGTGTACCTCCAACCGGCCTCCCACCAGCCGGTGCCCCTCCTTGTATGGGTGAATCTGCATCCATCGCATAAGTAAAACGTTTCACCGATAGGCAAGAAAAAACGTTTGATCAATTAAGGGCGCAAAGGCTCGCGGAGGAGACGAGAGGGGCGGATGAGGGGAGCGGTCAGCGTGGGGGCGGGCCTTCGGAGTCGCGGTGGACGAGTTCGACGGGGAGGACGATGGAGGAGAGGGGCAGGTCCGGATTTTGGATACGGTTGATGATGGTTTCCGCGCCGATTCTGCCTAGGCCGACCTTGTCGACGCGGATGGTGGAGAGGGCGGGGGTGGCCTTGCGGCTGTGCTCGTCATCGTTGTAGCCGAAAATGGTGATATCGCGGGGAACGGAGAAGCCGTCGGCTTGGACGCAGGTCATCAATTCCAAGGCGAGGGTGTCGTTGACGCAGACCACGGCCGTGGGAGGCCGTTTGGAGGAGAGACGGGCGCGCAGCTTGGGGTAGCCATCCTCGGTGGTGGAGAAATCCCGGATGCTGGTGCTGATGGTGGAGGGAAGCTGGTGACGCTGCACGGCGGCGAGGAATCCCGCTTCCCGCTGATCGGCGTTGGTGTCCTCGTGGGAGTGGGCCATGAAGAGGATGCGCCTGTGGCCGAGGGCTACGAGGTGGTCGACGATCCGTTCGCTGGCGCGGTAGCCATCGGTGGTGACGTAATCGATCTGAATCTGCTTGCGGTGGCTGTCGAGGTGGAGCAGCGGAATGGGAAAGGTCAGCAACCTGCGGACTGTCTCGCGCGGGAACCCACCGAGAAGGATGAGGCCATCCACTTTCCCTTGGCGGATGAAGCGGGGCGGTTCCCCGTTGGCGAGCGAGGAATCGAAGCCCGAAAGGAGCAGATCAAAGCCGTTGGCCTCCATCGTCGCTTCCAGCGCTTCCATGACCTCAGCGTAAAAAATGTTGCGGAAGATGGCCGCGCAGGATGGGTAGTAAAGCAGCCCGATCGTTTCCATTTTGCGACGGCGCAGATTCCGGCCTGCGGAATTGGGCAGATAGCCATGCTTTCGGCAAATCTCCAGTACCCGCTCTCGCACTTCCTGCCCGATGCGGCCTTTATTGTTGAGCGTGTTCGACACCGTCGCGATCGAACAGCCCGCCAATTGCGCGATCTCTTTGATGGAGGTGATGTGCTTGGATTTCTTTTCTCCCATGACCAATCGTTTTCTCTGTTGCCATGCCCTAGTGCTGTCTTCGGATTTTTACCATCTTTTTCTTGGCTCTTTCCGTATCCCCATAAAACGCGGCTGCGAAAAACATTGACAGCCATCCCCGGCTTAGAAAAAACGTTTAACTAGACCTTAAAATGTAACCTTAAAACCCTTGATAAGATGAAATTGTTGACGACTTTGATGATGCTGGTGGCGTTGGCGGCGAGTGCGGCGGCGAGTGTGACGGCGAATCTGGTGATTGTGGCGCCGGAGGGGACAGATGATCCCCAATCTGGTGCGGACGGGGGCCTGAACGCGGCTTACGGGGTGGCGCAGTTGAATTTCTTTGTGAAGGGGGGGTCGGGGAATGTGCATTTGGACAGTTTGGCAACGAACAGCCAGGTGACGGAGATTTTTGACTGGGGGAACCGGCTGGACGTGTTGGGCGAAACGTTCCTCGAGGGCTCCCCGCTGGCGTATGTGCCGGACGTTGATGTGAAGATCACGATTACGGTTCGGGCGCTGCGGCCGGACGGTAACAACGGCCGATTGAAGGCCGACAACGGGCGCGGGTTTGGGGTGGAGGGGAGCAATCCCCACCGGCTGGACTGGAATGTCAACAATGCGACGAGCGAGACCCTGAAGATCGACGTCGACACGACGGCGTTGCCGTCGACTTACCGGTTGGCGATCGAGAGCCTGATCCTTGGGAACGGGGAGGGTGATGCGATCCCCCGGATCGTGGACTTTGCGGGCGGGGTGAGCGATGGTGGGTTGGTGACACAAGGGACCGAGTTTGAGTTGGGCGGGACGCACCAGTTGATCGGCGGGCGCTTCAGTTCACTGTATCTGCGGCAGGCGAAAAAGCCCCCACAGGGAGATGATGGATTCTCGCTACAGGGGATTGTCTTTGATGTGCTGCCCTATTATGGCGAGTGGGCAGGGCACTATTATGCGGACGAGTTGGGCAACACCAGTACCTTGTCTTTGCTCGGCTGGGTGAATGCGGGGTCCAGCGGCTGGGTCTGGAGTTATAATTTTTCGGCTTGGTTCTATGTGGCGGAGTCATGGGTGTCGCATCAGGGCAGCTGGGCGTATATGCCGGCTGCTTCGGAGGCTGCGCTGGGCGAGGTCATCGTGGTCGAGCCCGACTGGATCTGGGTGCAGACTTACAATCGCTGGATCTACCGGCCCGCGTCGGGAGCGAGTGCCTCCGGCAGTTGGATCTTTATTTTTGATCTGTAATTTGCTTTCCCCAGCAAGCAGAGCACGGTTATTTGGTTGTTTCCTTTGTTGGCTGGCCTTTGGGGGCCGACAGGCGCGAAGTTTCTCCGCAGAG
>JBEAQI010000162.1:0-8929 GCA_041163965.1 Verrucomicrobiota bacterium
TGATCGGATCGGTGCCGGAAGCGACCAATTGCCACAAGCCCTGCACGGTATCCGGTGGCGGCAAGTCTGAGATTTCAAAGCCCATCGCGGACGCCATCATCCACGCTCCCTTCTACATTTCTGATCTCAAGAGGGATTTCGATGCGGTGGAGGAGATTCTCGCGGGGAATTATGGAAACCGCTTCAAGGACGCCTCGCGCAACCGCGATGACAGCCGTCCGATTCTTGGCCATCAGCGGTCCCTTGGATCGGTCATCAAGCTGCTGACGCCCGGCCCCGAGTACACCGAGGCCCACAATGCGTTTGTGCGGGGGATTCCGACCCATATCAAGGAGCTGGTGTTGCTGGTGAAGCGCTTTCACAAGCCCGACTGGGGGGAGAGCTGGCGCGATCGTTTCTCGGTGGACATCATCAACGGTATTCCCGGGCACGAGTTGAAGTACCGCGACAACAAGGTCATCACCAGCTACCTGCGGGTCGGTTACGACGATCATGGTCTCTGGCGGGTATTTTCCTTGCGGAAGGACTTTTTTCCGGCCGTCAAAATCCAGACCGAGGATGACATCACGGCCTCGGTGGTGGTGCCTTGGGAGAAAATTCCCGGACAACCAGGGCGCAGCCAAGGCGGTTGCAGTGTCAAAATCGCCCAGAATTGCGAGTACCGACTCTTCCAGCGGCCTGATGACGCCATTATTCGCGGTTACGACCGCAAGACCGAGGCCGATATGGCGCAGCCGGTCAATTTCTTCTCCAACTACCAGCCCCTGAGCCGGGAGGAGGTGCGGGACATGGTGGAGGACGCGGTCCGCTTTGATGCGTTTACCGAGCCGATGAAGCGCCTCCTGAGCGACTTTGCGGCAGGAGAGGGCAGCGCGGCCTTCGCGGTGGCCAATTCCAATCCCCGTCTGGTGAATGGGGTTCCGACGAAAAACCCCCGCTATCTGCAGAACCGGTCATCCCTTGAAAACCCGCAGGCAGTGCACGTCGCGGAGATGGGGGCCCGGCTAAAGCGGAAGCTCGCATCTGACGAACCCGTTCTTTTTCCGGTCAACGGCCTGCTACCCGGCCGCCGGAACAATCCCCCCGAGGGCCCGATCCGGTCCCTCGCGGTGTTCAATCCCATCCATTACCTGCCGATGCCGGAAGCCTTCATGGAGTTTATCTCCAGCATGACCGGCAAAAGTCCCTCCACGACCGGGGCGGGCTCGGAAGGAGCCCTGACAAAGGCCCCGTTCAACGCCGTGCTGCCCATCATGGACCTCAACAGTGCCCTTGTGGCGGCGGCCTTGACGGAGCTGGATGCCTTTGTTACGGCGGCAGGTTATGTCGGTCCCCATTTTCGTGTCGACCACGATATCAGTTTGCTGGTGCCCGAAATTTGGTGTCGGATGCGCAAGTTTGAGCGTCAGCCCGCCTGGCTGATCGAGCATGGATTGCTCGAGCGCGTACCGGCCTTGGAATGGGAGGGCAAGCCTCTGCCTGTAGGCCTCCTCGGCTACCGCATCAATCAGGCGTTTGTGAACTATTTCCTCGGACGCATTTTCACCAGCCCTGAGGTCCTCTTTGCGGAGGATATGCTGCAACCCGAAAAGCAGGACCTCGCGGTCTTTGCGGACGGCCTCGACAACATGCTGACCACCCACCAGGTCGTGGCGCGGAACTACTTCGCTGACGGAAGCATCGAGCTGGCGTGCCCGCCTCTCAAGGCGCTTCTCCACATCATGCGGGACGGCCACTACGAGGGCAAATCCATTGATGACCCGGCGATCCGCCAGTTGTTTGAGCCCGCCCACATACTGGCCAGCGATTGGTATGCGGCCCGCCTCCGGTCCCGTGTCGACCTTGATGTTGCCCACTGGCGCCGGCTCGCGGATTATCTTGAGGCCTACGACCAGCCGTTCCATGGGCTGGAAGCCCTGCGTGCCTTTGTGCAGGAGCGCCTGCAGGCCGCCATGGCGCCTGATGCTGTGGAGGCTTTCCGTGGCACCCTCGGCCGCGAAACGGCCTACCGCCCCTGAGCGCGGGTGGACATTCCTCTACGGCAAGGGGCCGTGCCAGCGCTTGCGCCGGCACGGCCCCTTGGTTTTGTTTCTCACAACCTATTGGAAAGCGTAGCTGCTGCGCTTCGCGTAACGTTTTTCATCCTCGTCCCGTGGCGATGACCACACCGTCTGGCGCACCGGCTCCGTCCGTTGCTTGGCCTCGCTGACGATCAAGGGACGCCCCTGGAATTCCGCGGTGTGCAGCTTTTCGATGGCTGCCCGCGCCTCCTCATCCGGCATCCGCACAAACCCAAACCCCCGGAAGCGACCCCGGCGGTGATCCATCACAAAATGCACGTCTTCCACCGTGCCGTGATCCGAAAACAATTCCCGGATCTCCTGTTCCATTGCCCCGTATGGGATATTTCCTACGAATAATGACATGCTCATTTCTTGGTTCCTGATTCTGTTCGGTTAACTCGGTGACCCGCCAGATCGGCGGTCAGAGCCGTTGTTTAGTCACAGAATAAGGCTAAATCAAGAAAAAAATAGGGTTTAGACCCTAACGTGTGGGGCGGTTGGGCTTTTGCTGACGGACTGAATGCCTTGGACGGTGCCTTGGTGGAGGAGAAAGCCCCCGTCCTGGCCGCCCTCGGGGCCGATTTCGACGAGATAATCCCCTTCCATGAGGAGGTCTGGATTGTGTTCAATAACGATGACGGAGTGCCCTTGATCGACGAGGCGGTGGAGGAGGCGGACCAATTTTTCGCAATCGCGCATATGGAGGCCGATAGTTGGTTCCTCGAGGATGTAGAGATTGGGCTGAAAGGCTGCTTGGCGGCGGTCGCGGAGCGAGGGGAGGCCGGTGGCCAATTCAGAAATCAGCTTGAGGCGTTGCGCCTCACCACCCGAGAGCGAGGGCGAGCTTTGGCCGAGGGTTAGGTAGCCCAGGCCTGTTTCGACCATGAGGGAGAGCAGGTCGTGGAGGATCGTATCGAAGGAAAAGAAGGCGGCGGCCTCTTCGAAGGACATGGCGAGGACATCGGCGATGGAGGCGCCATTCCAGCGAATGTCTGCCACCTCAGGGCCGAACCGGCGCCCATTGCAATCATCGCAGGGCACATAGGTATCCGGCATGAAGTTCATCTCCAGTTTGACGCGGCCGGCCCCTTGGCAGGTTTCGCAGCGCCCTCCCTTGGTATTGAAGGAGAAGGTGCCTGATTGAAAGCCCCGGAGGCGGGCTTCCGGGAGGCTGGCAAACCGTTCACGGATCCGGTCGAAGGCGCCGATATAAGTGGCTGGGGTCGAGCGCGGCGTCTTGCCGATGGGAGTCTGGTCGACTTCGATAACTTTGCGGAAGGCAGCGGCGCCGACAAGACGTTGAAAGCCAGCGGGGCCGGCGCCCTTTAGACTGGGCTGGCGCTGTTGGATGGCGCTTTGCACGGCGGGCATGAGGAGGTCCCGGACGAGGGTTGATTTTCCGGCCCCTGAAACCCCGCAGACCATCACGAGGCGCTGTTTTGGAAGGTGAAGGTCAAAGCCTTTTAGATTGCGCAAGGAGGCCTTGGTAAGGACGAGCCACTCTTCCTTGCTGGCTTTGCGTCTGGGATTGAAGGCAGGCGGCAGCGGCCTCCATTCCCCCCGACTGGGAGGAGGCGAGGGTTGTCGGAGGCATTGGCCGGTAAGGCTATTGGGGTTTTTAAGAAGCGCTTTGATGGGGCCTTCGGCGAGGATCTGGCCCCCATGGATGCCCGCTCCCGGGCCGAGGTCGATGATGTGGTCGGCGGCGCGCATAGTATGCGGATCATGCTCGACGACGAGGAGGGTGTTGCCCTTGCGTTTGAGGGCCTGCAGCGACTCGAGCAGACGGAGGTTATCCCGTTCATGCAGCCCGATGGACGGTTCGTCGAGCACGTAGAGGGCCCCGGCTAGGTTGGACCCCAGTTGGGCAGCGAGGCGGATGCGCTGCGCTTCGCCCCCCGAGAGCGTGTTGGTGGCGCGGTCGAGGCCGAGGTAACCCAGCCCCACATTGTCCATGAAGCGCAGCCGCTCGCGGATTTCCGGAAACAATTCCTTGAGGATGGCCTGCCCACGCGCATCGGTATCGAGATCTCCGAGGACCTCCAGCAGCCGGGCGGGGGTAAGGGCAAGGAGCTCCGGCAGGTTGTAGCGTTGGCCGGCGCTGGTGTTGAGGTAGACGGCCCGGCTGACGCGGTTAAGGCGCTGTCCGGCGCACTCCGGGCAGGGGGAGCCCGATTCTTCCGCCTCCATGGAGGCGAGGGCCTCGAATCGTTCATCCTCCAGCATCCACGGGTAGACTTGGCCATACCCATGACAGGTCGGGCACCAACCCCGCGGCGCGTTCCATGAAAAGTCCTTGGGATCCAGGTCTGGGAAGGCCTCACCGGTGATCGGATCCGAACGATTGGTCGAAAACCAGACCGGGTCCAGGATGGGGGAGGCGATAAAAAAAGAACCCTTCCCCAGATCCAGAGCTTTGTTGACGGCCTCCCCGAGGGCTGGCGCAGGGCCTTCGGGGCTCCCTTCCACGGTGATATGGGAGCCTTTGAGGTGAAGCCTTGCCACGACCAGATCGATCGAGTGCTCCTTGTAGCGGTCCAGCTTTTTGAACGCGGAGAGGGCCACCCATCGACCATCGATGCGCAGCTGGGCATAGCCGTGCTGGCGGGCCCAGTTGGCGAGTGGTTCGTGGTGCCCTTTGCGGCTGCGGACGAGCGGAGCGAGCAGGTCCACGGTCGTTTGGCGGGTGTTGGCGGGCAATTTCCGTAGCCTTTGCCGGAGGTGCTCGAGGATGGAGCCCGCAGGCAGGGCCACCAGCGGCTCCCCGGTGGAGGGACTGTGCTGAACACCGACCCGCGCGTAGAGGAGCCGCAAATACTGGGCCACTTCGGTAATGGTGGCGACGGTGGATTTCCGGGTTCCGTGAGTGACCCGCTGTTCGATGGCGACGGTCGGAGAGATTCCGGTGAGCGAATCGATGTCCGGTTTGGGGAGCTGCTCCACGTATTGACGTGCCCACGACGACATGGACTCCATGAAGCGCCTTTGGCCCTCCGCGAAAATGATGTCAAAGGCGAGGGTGGATTTGCCCGACCCGCTGACCCCGGTGACGACCGTCATGCTGCCGTTGGGGATGCGGGTGGAGATATTTTTGAGATTGTGCTCCCGGGCCCCTCGCAGGACGAGGGCATTTTCCGCAGGCGCGGCTTTGGGCCGTTTGGGAGGTGCTGGCACGGAGGCGTTGTCCTGCAGGTAGACGGCGGTGGCGGTGTCGCGGGCCTTTTCCGGGGGGCCTTCAAAAACAACCTTGCCGCCCCGCTGGCCGGCCTCCGGTCCCAATTCGATGAACCAGTCCGCGCAGCGAATGACGTCCGGATGGTGTTCAATGACAATGAGCGAATGCCCTTTATCGACCAGACGGTGCAGGACCCCCATGAGGCGGTCGATATCGGCCATGTGGAGCCCGGTGGTGGGCTCGTCGAGGAGAAGTAGGGAAGGATGTTGGCCCCCATTGAGGGCGCTGGTGTAGCGGACCAGTTTGAGGCGCTGGCTTTCCCCGCCCGAAAGCGTGTTCAACGGTTGTCCGAGCGGCAGGTAGCCGAGGCCAACGTCCATGAGGCTCTGCAGCTTATGGCGAACGCTGGCGACGTCGGAGAAGCGGTCGACGGCCTCCTCAATGGTGAGGCTGAGGACATCAGCGACGGAAAGGTCCCGCCAGCGGATCTGAAGAATTTCCGGGCGAAACTGTTTTCCCTCGCATATTCCGCAGGGCACGAAGACATCCGCCATGAACTGCATCTCGACCCGCTCGTAGCCGAGTCCCTGACAGTGCGGGCAACGGCCATCGCCCGAGTTGAAGGAAAAGGCCGACGCGGTGAGGCCGGCGTGGCGCGCGTCATCGGTGGTGGCAAAGCGCTGGCGGATATCGTCCCATGCGCCGCAAAAGAGGGCCGCATTGGAGCGAGGGGTGCGGCTGACGGGCGATTGATCGACGAGCAAGACTTCCCCGAAGCCCCTGTCCGCCTCCAGTTCCTCAAAGGCGGCGGGATCCTCGCAGGCCTTGCCGGCGCGCGCCAGCAGGCCTTGGTAAATGCCGTTGTGCAGGAGGGTGGACTTTCCGGAGCCGCTGACGCCGCCGAGGACGACGAGGCGCTGCAGCGGAACGTCGAGGCAGAGGCCATTGAGGTTGTGTTTGCGGATGCCGCGCAGGCGCAGGCACGGTGCGTCAGGGGTAACGGGGCGCTTGGCGGGCGGGAGAGCGATCCGACGGCGTCCCGAGAGAAACTGGCCGGTGGGGGAGGTGCGCCTTTGCTTGATGCCGGCGGGTGTTCCCGTGTAAACGATATGGCCTCCGGCGGCGCCCGGTTTGGGGCCCACTTCGACAAGGAGGTCGGCGGCCAGCATGACCCGCTCATCATGCTCCACGACGACCACCGTGTTGCCCGAGTTGACGAGTTGCCGGAGGATGTGAATGAGGCGGTCGATATCCCGGCTGTGGAGACCGATGGACGGTTCATCGAGGATAAACAGCGTATCGACGAGAGCTGTCCCGAGGCAGGAAGTCAGGTTCACCCGTTGCGTTTCTCCGCCGGAGAGCGAGCGTGAGGAGCGGTCCAGGGTAAGATAATCGAGGCCCACCGCTTCAAGGTAGGAAAGACGGGTGAGCATGGCCTGAAAGGCGAGATCCGCGCGCGGTTCCTTGCTGAGGCGGGCCTCTTTTTGCAGAAGGGCCCTCAGGTCTGAGACGGGAAGGCGGTACAGCTGTGGCAGGGTGTGGCCCTTCCATTTCCAGCAGAGCGCTTCCTCTTGTAGTCGATTGCCGCTACAGGATGGGCAGGTGACGTAGGAGCGGTATCGCGAGAGAAAGACCCGGACGTGCATCTTGTAGGTGTTTTCCTGAAGCCACCCAAAGAATCGCCGCACGCCGTACCATGCGTTCTGGTAGCTTTTTCCTGGTTCGCCGTAGCCCGGTTCGCCGTCCATGACGAAGGCGCGCTGCGCGTCGTTGAGGGACTCCCACGCGGTGTCGACTGGAATGCGGTGCCGTTTGCAGGCCCGGATCAGGTCCCGCTGGCTCTCCGAATAGACGGCCCCGCTGAAGGCTTTGATGGCGCCCTCGGCGAGGGAGAGCCGGTGGTCCGGGATGACCAGACGATCATCGATTTCGATGACCCGGCCGAATCCCCGGCATTGCGGGCAGGCGCCCAAGGGAGAATTGAAGGAGAAGAGATTGGGAGAGGCGGGGCGGAAGCGGCGGGTACTCCCCGGGCGGTGGAGGCCTTCACTGAAGGCGTCGAGGAGGGTGCCTTTTTCGTCATGCAGACTCAGTTGACCCTGTCCGAAGTGAAGGGCGAGTTTGGCTGACTCCAGAAATCGGGCCCGGTTGGCAGGGGCGAGCCGGAGGCGGTCCTGAATGACATGGAGGGAGGCAGCATTGGAAATGTCCTGTGGCGAAAGCGTTTCGGTGCGACAAACCCGGCCATCAAGGAGGACCCGGGTATACCCTTGCCCCTGAATGGATTGAAGAATGGTGGACGGGTCCAGTTGCTTGGGCCGTTGGACTTCGAAGGTGAGGAGGACCGTTTCTGCCGGCAGGCGGGTGCGGGCTTTGTTCCAGATACTGGCTGGCGTATCCCGTTCAATGACGGCATCGGTTTCCGGGTCGTGAAGCTGGGCGACATGGGCAAACCACACTTTCGCGTAGTCGCAGATTTCGGTCATGGTACCGACGGTCGAGCGCGAAGTCTTGACGGTGTTGCCCTGCTCAATGGCGATGGAGGGCCGGATATTCTCGATGCTGTCGACTTTTGGGCGCTCCAGCATCTCCATGAATTGCCGGGTGTAGGGGCTGAAGGTCTCCGCGTAGCGTCGGTTTCCCTCAGCATGAAGACAGTCAAAGACCAAAGACGACTTACCTGCTCCACTCAGGCCGGTGACCACGATGAGCTGCCCGATGGGGAGGTCGAGGTCGACAGACTTGAGATTGTTTTGGCGGGCGCCGCGCAGACGGATGGCGGAGGGAGGCCGTTTCATGCCTTTACAGCAAGCGTTGCGCCCATGTTTCCTCTTTGAATCCCGCGAAGGCGGCATTCGGGGTCACGACGAAGGGTCGTTTGATGAGGTTGCCATTCGCCATGAGGCGATTGAAAACAGCCTCGGGGGCCATGGCGTCGAGGGTGTCTTTTAGTCCCGAGTCGCGGTAATCCTGACTGGACGTGTTGAGGAGCGGGCGAAGCTGGCCGACCGTGGTCAGGGCTTTTTGAAGCTCGGGCAGGGTAGGGGGCTGCTCGCGGATCGACCGCTCTTCGTAGGTCAGACCATGGTCGTCCAACCACTTGAGTGCCTTGCGGCACGTGCTGCACTTTCGGTACACATAGACGGTCAGTTCCGGCATAGCCGTAGTATGGCACCAAATGCCAAAAAGAAAACCCGTGAATGCAGTTCCCGAAGGAGAAAATTTTGCCCTGGCGTTGGCGTTTATTCCTGAGCTGGCCCGAGTATGCCATGGATGACGGCTGGAATCGCGGTGGGGCGGCCGTCCGCGAGCCGGATGAAGACCCAATCTGTCTCGCCGCGGGCCAGCAGCGTGCCATCGCTTTCCCGATGGAAGGCATATTTGCGGGTGGAGCGGACCCGGCCGACGTCATGGACCCATGTGGTGGCGTGGATCCGGTCATCCAGAAAGGCGGGCCTAAGGTATTCAATGTGATGCGAGCGCGCGACCCAGGTGGCCTGGTGCTCCTGGTTGATGGCCTCACCCCCCATGGCCCGCCAATGCTGGATGGCGAGCGCCTGCATCCACTGTACATAGACGACATTATTGACGTGCCCATTGGCGTCGATGGCCGCCGCTTCCACGATGATTTCCATATGAAAAGGGCGCACTCCATTGGGAGAAGTCGGCATATCGCTTTTGTAAAGCATGC
>JBEAQI010000163.1:0-3157 GCA_041163965.1 Verrucomicrobiota bacterium
GGCCTCAATGATGCCAACCTGACGAGTGCCGATGTCGATGCCCTCGTTGCCTATCTTTACACCCTTCAATAAGGAAGTCTGATCATGTCGACCACAGCGAGTCCGGAACAATTAAGCGACCACAGCGCAAACGTGAGCAAAGGCGGCATTTGGAGCCGACCCTTGAGAACGACTGGAATAGTGGGGTTTCTCACCACGGTTGACCACAAGAAGATTGGCATTGGGTATGCCGTGGCGGCGCTCTTCTTCTTTATTGTGGGTGGGGTGGAGGCCCTGATCATTCGTCTGCAATTGATGACCCCCGAGAACAATCTGATTGATGCCCGTACGTACAATCAGTTGTTCACGATGCATGGGACGACGATGATTTTCCTCGCGGTGATGCCGCTGAGTGCGGCCTTTTTTAACTACATCATGCCCTTGCAGGTGGGGGCGAGGGACGTGGCCTTTCCCCGGCTCAACGCATTGGGCTTATGGGCGTTCCTGTTCGGGGGGATTCTCATCAACATGAGCTGGTTTTTCCAGGGAGGCGCGCCCGCCATTGGATGGTTTGGTTACGCGCCGTTGACCGCCCGCCAGTTCAGTCCTGACATGGGGACTGACTTTTGGGTCCTCGGCTTGCAGGTGCTTGGGATAGCCTCCTTGGTCGGCTCCTTTAATTTCATCACCACTATCATCAACATGCGGCCACCGGGGCTGACGATGATGCGCCTGCCGGTTTTTACCTGGATGACGTTGGTGACCTCCTTTTTGATCATTCTGGCTTTCCCGGCGATCACTATTGCGTTGGTGGAGGTGATGTTTGACCGCCATTTCGGGACCCATTTTTTTGAGGTAGCGGGGGGCGGAAAGCCGATCCTCTGGCAGCACCTGTTCTGGATTTTCGGGCATCCAGAGGTTTACATTCTGATCTTGCCGGCGATGGGTATCGTTTCGGAGGTCCTGCCGGTCTTCTCCCGCAAACCGCTGTTCGGTTATCCGCTGGTGGTTTTCTCAGGGGCGGTGATCGGGTTCCTCGGATTTGCGGTCTGGAGTCACCACATGTTCACGACCGGTCTGGGGATTGTGGCGACCTCGGCTTTCGCTTTTCTGACGATGTTGATATCCATTCCGACGGGGGTGAAAATCTTCAACTGGATCGGGACCCTGTGGGGCGGCAAGATCCGCTTCACGACCGCCATGTTGTATGCCTTGGGCTTCATCTGGATGTTCATGATGGGAGGATTCACCGGGATCATGCACAGCTCCCCTCCGGTGGACGCCCAGCAGCAGGATTCTTATTTTGTGGTGGCCCATTTTCATTACGTGCTGATCGGAGGCTCCATTTTTGCGCTCATCTGCGGGATCTATTTCTGGTTCCCGAAGGTGACCGGAAAGATGCTCGATGAGACCCTTGGCAAAATCTATTTCTATACGATCTTCATTGGTTTCAATATGGCATTTTTCCCGATGCACATCCTTGGGATGACTGGGATGCCTCGCCGGACCCACACATATAAGGCCGAGATGGGGTGGGCGGAAGCCAACTGGTGGTCGACGATCGGGGCTCTGATTCTTGGATTTGGAATCCTCGCGGTGGTGCTGAAGATTGTCTACACGTGCTTCAAGGGTAAGCCTGTCGGCGAGGATCCGTGGGATGCCCGGACGCTTGAGTGGGAGACCAGCAGCCCTCCCAAGCCCTACAACTTCGCCTTCAATCCGATTGTCCGTTCCCGTGATCAGGCATGGGAAAACAAGTACGGTGCGCCCGAAAAGCGGATGACGAAAGTCGCCCCCGGCGAGCACGGGATTCATATGCCTGACCAGTCATGGTGGCCCTTGGTGGTGGCCTTTGGTCTGTTTGTGGCCTCAATTGGTATGGTATTCCACGGTCAACCCTTGGAGTTGATCTTTCCTTTTGTCAGCGGTGAGGCCAACGTCTCCTTGCTGCACATCTGTGCGCCCGGGTTGGTGCTGACGTTTGTGGGAATCTTCGGTTGGGCGTTGGAAGGACCTGGTGGGTACCACTTGCACCCGGCAGCGGATGAGCTCGAAGGGTGTGAACCCGCGGGCAAGGACCATTAAGCGGAGCGCCCGACGACAACGAAACAATCTTGAAACTGTAAGGAAATATGAGCGACCACGCCGCACACATGGACCCGCTGGAGGCCCTCAAGCAGACCTCCACGGGCATTGAAAACAAGAAGATGGCAATGTGGGCCTTTCTTGCCTCGGACTGCATGTTTTTCGGGACGCTGATCAGCACCCACCTGATTTACCGGAAGGTCTATCCCGGGGTGGTGGACCCCACGGATATCTTCAGTATCGAGCTGACCGGTTTCAGCTCCTTCATTCTGTTGATGAGCTCCTTTTTGATGGCCTTGACCGTTTCCGCGGCGCATAAGCGAAACATGCCGAGCATGCGCGGCTTTTTGATGGGAACGATTCTTTTCGGGGGCATCTTCCTCGGCGGGCAGGTGTATGAGTTCAGTCACTTCGTGCACGAAAAGGGTTTGACCTTGAGCAGTTCTGTTTTCGGGTCGACCTTCTACACATTGACCGGGACGCACGGGGTGCACGTCTCCCTGGGGGTTCTATGGTTGTTGATGTGGTATTTGGCGACTTTGCCGAAGAGCTGGTCCGACTTTGCCAACGAGAAGGGGTTGTTTATGCAGTTGGCCATTTTCTGGATGTCCCCAGTCGTGGCATTGACCGGACTTTACTTCGTTCACCATGACTACGCCGAGTACCTGTATGCGGCCGGTGGCTGGCTGACGTTGTTTCCGGTCCTGCTGGCGGTTTCCGGACCTTTGCGGGGCCGTTACAAGCGCGAAAATGCTCTCGATGTCGAGGTGGCCGGCCTGTACTGGCACTTTGTCGACATTGTTTGGATCATCATTTTCACCGCCGTCTATTTAGTCGAATACCTTTAACCCCTTGACCTATGAGCACCCTTACCGAGCACAGCGAACCCGGCTTTGACCCACACGTTGCGGAAGAGCACGCCAAGTACTTCACGTTCTTCAACGTGGCGATGGCGATGATCCTCATTACCGCGGTCGAGATCGTGATCATTTACATTCCCATTCATCAGGTGATTGTTTTCACATCACTGGCTGTATTGTCATTGGTGAAGTTTCTCGCGGTAATCTGGTGGTTCATGCACCTGCGTTGGGAT
>JBEAQI010000164.1:0-8329 GCA_041163965.1 Verrucomicrobiota bacterium
TGTGGCGTGATTGCCCGGGAGTGTCTGGCGAACGGGTTTCTCAGCGGGATGGTCCGCGCTGACACCGTTTTTCCCGAAGGCAGTCTCAATGCCCGGTATTCCCGTGAAGAGGTTGCGGAACGCGCAGCCTACGCGGAGCGCCTGGGCGAACTTTTTGCGGAGGAGGGCGTTGGCGGACTCGTCGAGGGAACATACCGCTGGATCCTTGATCAGGGCGGGGTGAGCGCTGCTTTGTCGGGGGCAAAAAATCCTGCCGAGTTGGCGGCGTCGGTTCGAGCCAGCGCCTTGCCTTCGTTCAGCAGGGCCCTTTTGGAACGCACCGAGGCCGGGCACGCCAAAGACTTCGGGGCCGCCTGAGTCCCGGTGAGCGCGTTAGTGGCTGCGAGCCTTAGCGTCCCAGAAAGGCGTCGCGCCCTTTGACGAGGGCCTCCATTTTGCGATCGGCGATGGAGCGTTTCAGCATCCAGAAGCCACAATCCGGATGGACCCATTTGATGCGGCCCGGGCCAGCGGCCTTGACGGCGGCTTCGATGCGTCGGGCGACTTCTTCGGCGGTCTCGATGTGATTGACCTTGATGTCAATGACCCCCACGCCGAGGGCGATCCGCGGATCGATTTCCTTGAGTGCCTGCAGGTCGGAATCTGGCCGGTGGGCCAATTCCAGCACAAGGTGGTCGGTATGTAGGCCGTTGAGAAAGTCGATCAAAGGCTGCCATGCCCCCTTCTGAATGGTTTGGCCCCCGTAGTTTCCGAAGCAGAAATGGACCGCCTTCTCCACAGTGACTTGGTCGAGGATGCGGTTGATGGCGGCTTGGGCGAGCGGAGCGGCTTCCGGGCTTCCCGGAATATTGGCTTCATCGACCTGAACACAGGTGCAGGGCAGGTCACCGACCTGAGCGGCGAGGGCGTCAGCGATGGCGAAGGTCAAGTCCTCCAGGTTACCGTAGTGGTTATCGAGAAGAGTTCTGGCCAGCATGTAGGGGCTGGTGAGGGTAAATTTCAGGGGCCCGTTGGCAACGGACGCCGACTGTGCGCAGGCTTCGTACAGGTCCAGTGATCCTTCCGAAATGGGGCCCCGCACGACGCCGGCCGGCTTTCGGCGGAAGCTCATCTCCGTCTTTTGGCGGAAGGCCTTGCCGTCGCTGATGCCGACGGCGGTGTCGATCCCCCCGAGGCGGGAGATGAAGTATTCAATCATCCCGTTGGTGTCCGGGTGGTTGACATCAAAACGATATAGTTCGCCGTCGGTGGGCAGGTCGATCCCGTAGCGCTGTTGCGTGTGGATAACGACGGCAGTGGCATCGAGGACCGCTTGCTCGCTTGGGAGGGCCGCGAGCCAGTCGATTGGCGAGTAGGAGCCCACGGTGGTGGTGAGGATTTCAGGCGTTGTTTTGACGTACATTGGCTTCCGGATATTTGATGAATGAAGAATAGCCGATGGATGAAAGGCGGGATGGGTTGTGGCAACGTTAAAGTCCCTACCGATGGATCCATACCCGGTGGGGTGGGCGGGCATTCCGGTTTACGGTAAGGTGGGCGGGGCGATTGAACGGGCTTGCGGTTGTCGGAGGTCCGCCGATATGGAACCCTGCATGGAAGCAGAAGCAGTTGTCTTTACGGGGCCACGGCAGGTGGAGTACAAAACCATCCAGTGCCCGGAACCTGGGCCCGGCGATGTGGTGGTGCGGGTGACCCATTCCTGGATCAGCAACGGGACCGAGGGGTCCTATCTCCGTGGTGAGCGGGTGGCGGGCGACACCCCGCGGAAGGAGGGCGATCCGTGGCCTTTCCCGATCGTATCCGGGTATCAGAAAATCGGTTACGTGGAGGCCGTGGGCAGCGAGGTAAGCGGATTGCAGAAGGGCGATCGCGTCTTTGCGGTATGCGGGAACGTATTGGGCATGTTTGAGTCCTGGGCGGGGCATGTAAATCCCTCGGTGACGCCGGCGGGGCAGGTGTACAAACTTCCCGACGCCCCCGATCCCCTTGCTTATGCAGGCCTTGTTTTGACTCAGGTGGGCTACAATTCCGGGATTCGCAGTCCGATGAACATCGGGGACGGCGCTATCGTGATTGGAGACGGGCTGGTGGGACAGTGGGCGGCCCAGACCTTGGCATGGCGCGGAGCGGAAGTCATGCTGGTTGGCAAGCATGCCCAACGACTGCGCCACTTTGGGAATAGACCCTATGAGCACGTTCATAATCTCACCGAGGACGCCGACTGGGTGGGTCGGGCCAACCAACTTTTTCCCAACAAGGCCCGCATTGCAGTGGACACGGTGGGATCAGCGGAGGTGATGGGGCGGTTTTTCGATGTCTTGCAGCGCTATGGCCATGCTGTCAGTGCCGGGTTTTACGGGACGCAGGACGCGGTGGCGTTGCAACCCTTGCGGTACGGTGAGCTCTCGATTGATCTCGTGTCCGGTCTCCGGCCGAACCGGATGGTCGATACGATCCGGTTGATTGCTGGCGGTTACCTCGAGACCTTGCCGCTGATCACCCATCGTTTTCCGGCGCGGGAGGCGGCGGCGGCATGGGATTTGATCGAGAGCAAGCGCGAGCATGTGTTGGGAGTGATTCTGGAATGGGAGTGAGGCGGTCATGGATGAGTTGAGCGTTAGAAGTCTACAGATCACTGCCCCCGGGGTGGCGGAGGTCGTTTCCATTGAGCGCCCGGTGCCGGGGGAGGAGGATGTCTTGGTGGAGATCGAGGCGATTGCCACCTGTCCTCATTGGGACCGGCATATTTTTGAGGGCCGACCGATGTTTGAGGGGATGCGGCTGGAGTATCCTTACTGGCCGGGACAGCCTGGGCATGAGGCGGTGGGGAGGATCGTCGCATGCGGGTCGCGGGTGGAGGCATCGCGAAAGGGCGAGCGGGTGGCGGTGTGGCGTGATGCCGGGCCGTACCGACGTGGCCTATATGCGACGCATGCGATTGTGCCTGCGGTGAATACGATCGCCGTGCCTGAGGACTTGCCGGCGGTATCGATCGCCTCCTTGGAGCTGGCAATGTGCGTGCAGGTCTCGATCGATCAGCTCAATGAGATTGGGGCTATTGCGGGCCAGCGGGTGGTGGTGTCCGGCATGGGGCCGGCGGGACTGATCGCGGTGCAATTGATGCGCGCGGCGGGAGCGGAGGAAGTGTGGGCGGTGGATCCCCAAGCGGAGCGGTGCGATCTTGCCGCATCCCTTGGCGCGACTCACGTCTGCAAACCGGGCGATCCCCGTTTGGCCGTTTCCCGCAACCGCCCGGAAGCCTTCCATGCCGGTTTGGACACCACTGGCTTACCCGTTTCGATCGAGGCCCTGATGCCATCTTGCCGGCGAGCGGTGGCTATCTTCGGTGTATTGAGAGAGCCGGTACGATTTGGGCCCACCCAATGGTATGGAGGATTTTCCCTGATTGGATATGGCGAGCATAACCGACTCTCGGCGGAGCGGGCCTTGGAGGCCATTCTCAACAAGCAACTGACGCTGGATCCCCTCATTACCCATCAGTTACCGCTCTCACGCTACGCCGAGGGCGTGTCGCTGCTGCAGTCGCTGTCGGCGATCAAAGTGTTGTTTGATCCAACGCGCTGAGACCTAAGGGCTGATGAAGGCTGTCTGGGCCGGGGCGCTTAGGATTCGGCTGGTGGCGCGGTCTTTTTGGCAGCGGCCTTTTTGGCGGGACGCGGTGGAAATTCAAATCCGATGGAGCCCCCCGGTTTGAGGATGAGAAAGGCGTCAAAGAGCCGACCCGTCCGCTTGGACTTGAAGCCCTTGATGAGGCCGGTTTTTCCCTCTGTAAGCAGCTTGACGATATCATCCCGTTCGAGTGTCTTGCCCAGCATCATGCGGGACATCCGGAATGTGTCACCCGGTTCATTGCGGAGGGTTCGCTCGCACGAAAAGTTGGACGGCGTTTCGTAGACGGTGGCTCCCGATTCCTTGAAAATGCCGACAACGGGGAGTTCATCGAGGTTGAGGTCTCCCTCCTCGCGCGAAGCCGACTCATTGTTGCCGAAATCAAAGGTCACCTTGTTCATGGCGTCGAGACGCAGGACCGCGGAGAACGGTTTGCCGGCCTTGGATCGGAACCCATCGATGGGCCCGAGGATCCGGTCATTGACGAGGGTCTGGACTTCGTCTTCAGAAAGTTTTCGGCCTGAAATCGTCTTGTAAATGGTGAGCTCACCATCCTGCGATTTGTAGGCGCGCAGCATTTCCTTCATCGGTTTCTGATCGGTTGGCGAAGTGATGCTGGTATCCGGTGCGTCGCCCTCGACCTCTTCAAAGGTCTTGATGCGGTCAATGATGGCACGGGTCATATCGGTGATGCCATTCATAAAGGTTCCCCGCGAAATCTGATCATTTTCCAGTTGGCGCAGTTTGAACTCCCATTCCCCGGTGAGAGCCGGTTGAGTGAGGGCTTCGGCGCGGACCGCGTTGAGGAACTCGTAAAGGCTTTCGGCCTTGGCGGTGGGGAGCAGGTTCTTTCCTTCCCGCTCCATATATTTTTCCCGGATCAGGTGGTCGATGATGTTGGCGCGGGTGGCGGGGGTACCGAGACCCTTCTCCTTCATGGCCTCCGCGATTTCCTCTTCGTCAACAAATTTTCCGGCTCCTTCCATGGCGGAGAGGAGGGTGGCTTCCGTGTAGCGGGCGGGAGGCTTGGTGGCGTCCTCCTTCAGTTCGAGGCAACTGGTGAGCGCTTTGTGGCCCGATTCGTTGGCCAGTTGCGGCGCCTTGTCGACCAGCCATGCCGGGTTGAGGTCGGCATCGGTGAGGCGGGGCAGTTCCGATTTGGCGGCGGCCTTGCCATAGACTTGCAGGTAACCCGGTTCAACGAGCACTTTGCCCTCTGTTCTGAAGATCAGATCCTCAAAGCGAGTGGTTCGTTCGGTGACATCAAATTCCGCGGGTGGGAAGAAAATGGCGACAAACCGTTGGCAGATCATTTCGTAGATCCGCTCTTCCTCGTTGGTCAGTTTCTTGGGTGCTTCCCCAGTGGGAATAATGGCAAAGTGATCGCTGATCTTGGCATTGTTGAAGATCCGCTTGTCCGGTTTGACCCAATCGTTGCGGAGGACGGTGGCGGCGTGCTCACCGATGGCTCCGGTAAGGTTGCCGAGGGTGTCCTTGACACTGGGAATGTAGTCTTCCGGCAATGACCGGCTGTCCGTTCGAGGATACGTGATGAGCTTGTGTTTCTCGTACAGTCCCTGGGCGATGCTGAGGGTGCGGGCGGCCGAGTAGCCCATGCGGTTGTTTGCCTCCCGCTGGAGCGAGGTCAGGTCATAGAGCGGACCGCTGGATTTACGGGTGCGTTTTTTCTCGTCCGAGACGAGTCCCCCCGGAAGCTGCTGCAGGCGGGCGAGCAGGTTTTGGGCCGCCTCCGCATCCCAGAAGCGATCCACTTTGTCATGGCTGTCACTCTTATCCGGTTTGTCGGCTCGTTGCAGCAGGCCCGTGTAGGTGCCATCGGCGACAGTGAACTGGCCCTCTATCTGCCAGAAAGGCCGCGCCTTAAAGCCGCGGATTTCAAACTCCCGTTCCAGCACAATGCAGAGCGTCGGGGTCTGGACCCGGCCGACGGTGGCCACCCCTTTGCTGCGACCGAACATTCGTTTGGTGACGGCACGGGTGCCATTGATCCCGATGAGCCAATCCGCCTCGGAACGGCTCCGGGCGGCATCCCGGAGGCCCTGCATGGCCTCGGCCGGGCGCAGGTGGGAGAACGCCGTGCGAATGGAATCCCTCGTCATGGACTGCATCCAGACCCGTTGGAACGGTTTGCGGCAACCTGCCAACTCATAGATGTAGGTAAAAATCAATTCCCCTTCACGGCCCGCGTCACAGGCATTGAGGACCGTGCCGACATCCTTGCGCTGCATCAGTTTTTTGAGCAACTGGAAGCGGTCTCTGGTCCGCGCGTCGTCGATTACTTTCAGCGAAAACGACTCCGGAATGATGGGGAGCGTCCCGAGACGCCAAAACCCGTAGGTCTTTTTGTCGATGTCCTCGGGCATGAAAAGCTCCACAAGGTGGCCCGCTGCGGCGGCGATGACGAACTGGTCATTTTCGAGAATGTCACCGGTCTTCTTAAATCCGCCAAGCGCTTTGGCGATGTCCTGGGCGACGCTGGGCTTTTCGGCGATAATGAGGGATTTTCTTGAGTCAGACAAAACGGGCTCGCTTCAGTTGGGGGTTGGAAGGGGTTGCTTAGTGGGAATAACCCAGATCGGTGAGCGACTGATCAAGGTTATCGAGCAGCGTGGAGATGGTGGCGTCGGTCTCATCTCCCATGTTGGAAATGCGAAACGTTGTTCCTTTGATTTTTCCATAGCCACCATCAATAACGCAATTAAAGTGAGCTTTGAGGTGGGCATTGAGGGCCTGCAAGTCCCAATTATGCCTATTTTTAATGCAAGAGAGCGATTTCGAGGCATAGGCGACGGGTGGAAGCGTCTCGAGGCCGTGGCGCGACATCCAATCGTGGACGAGGCCATTGAGGCGGGCATGGCGGGCGTAGCGCGCTTCGATTCCTTCGGCGAAGATATCCTCCAATTTCGATTGGAGGGCGAAGATAAGCGGGATGACGGGGGTGGAGGGGGTCATTCCCTTTTCGTGATTGGCGCGGAATTCAAGAAAATCGAAGTAGTAACCCCGGCCTGGGACGGAGGCGGCCCGTTGGTGGGCACGTTCCGAGACACTGAAGAGGGCGAGGCCCGGTGGGAGGGCGAGCGCTTTCTGGCTGCCAGTGAGAAGGACATCGATGCCAAGGGCGTCCTTCTCTATCTTTACAACGGAGAAAGAGCTGACCGTATCAACGATGGAGTAGACCTCCGGAAAGTCCCGCAGGACGGCCATGATATCCGCGAGCGGGTTCATGGTACCGGTGGAGGTTTCGTTGTGGATGAGGGTGACCACATCGTAGGCTCCGGTGGCGAGGCGCTGGCGAAGATCGTCAGGATTGACGGGCGTGCCCCATTCGTAGGAGAGGGCGTCGGCCTCGAATCCGCAGCGTTTGGCGACATCGTTCCACTTGTCGGAGAAGGCCCCCGAACAGATATTGAGCACTTTTTTGCGGGTAAGATTCCGGAGGGCGCCCTCCATGACCCCCCAAGCCGAGCTGGTGGAGAGATAGACCGGGTCCGTTGTGTAAAAGAGCGTTTGCAGGCCTGGTTGGATGGCGTTGTAGAGTTTAACAAAGTCCCCGCTGCGGTGACCGAAGACCGGCTGGGTCATGGCCTTGTAGGTTTTGGCGGAGACCTCGACGGGTCCCGGGATGAAGAGTTTGTATGCCATGGATGTGGTGTTGAGGATGAGCGCTGTGGTGGTGGGAAAAAAAGCCTGTAAACGGGGAAGCATTGGACCCGTCAAGCCCGATTCCGGGGAGGCGTTTACCAATCCTAAAGGATTGAAAAATTTCCATATAGCGAGGGGAGGGAGGACAAAAATGCGCAAATAGGTTTGCGCCGAGGGAGGTCTCTGGTAGCACCCAAGACATGGCAAAGGATTGGCTTGAGGGTGTCGAGGCGGCTTATGACGTGGTGGTGATCGGCAGCGGGTTGGGCGGGCTGACGAGTGCGAATGTGCTGGCGAAGGCGGGCCACCGCGTGCTGTTGCTCGAGCACCATTATCAGTTTGGCGGGTTGGCGACCTGGTTCAAACGCCCCCGCGGGCACATCTTCGACATTTCCCTCCATGGGTTTCCGTATGGGATGATCAAATCCTGTCGCAAATATTGGACGCGGGAGATCGCGGACAGCATCGAGCAACTGCAGGATGTCCGCTTCATCAATCCCCAGATGGACATCCGCACGACCTTCGACAAGACCGACTTTACGCGGCTGTTGGTGGAGCATTTCGGGGTGGAGCGCGAGCGCGTGGAGTCGTTTTTCAGCCATTTGGCGGAGATGAATTTTTACGATGACGACCGCCAGACCACGGGAGAGTTGTTTGAGGCGTATTTTCCCGGTCGCAATGACGTGCACCGGCTGTTGATGGAGCCGATTGCGTATGCGAATGGCTCCGGACTGGAGGACCCAGCGATCACCTACGGGATTGTTTTTTCCAATTTCATGAGCAAGGGCGTCTATATCTACAAGGGAGGAACCGACGATTTGATTGCCAAGATGGCGCGTGAGCTGAAGGCCAACGGAGTGGAGATGCGCAAATGCGCGCTGGTGAAGGAGATTCTGGTGGAGGACGAGGGCGGCACGGAGCGGGTGTGCGGGGTGGTCGCGCAGAGTCAGAATAGCGGGGAGGCGGTGCCGGCGCGGCGGATCGGATGTCGCGCGGTGGTATCGAACGCGAACATCAAGAACACCGTGTTGGGCTT
>JBEAQI010000165.1:0-4532 GCA_041163965.1 Verrucomicrobiota bacterium
ACCAAAAAATGAGATATCGTTGCCTGTGGTCTGGATTGAGGATCTAATCGCTGTTGATGCTTGGGAAGTTGGCGCCCATTTCCCTTAAACTTGCGTTCAACTCGGCGCTCATTTCCTTAACAATCGCCCCACGGTCTTCTGCGAGATTGTTGGATTCTCCGGGATCTTCTGAAAGATCGTACAATTCAAATCTGAACCCTTCCGGCGTATAATACTGGAGCAGTTTCAGGTTTTCTTTCCTGAGAACTGAAACCGGAGTGGTCCCTTCGTAGTAGTGGGGAAAATGAAAAACCAATGACCGCGGCTCGCCGTTATTGAAATTCTCCTTGTGGAGCAATGGCTTTAAGGATGCGCCATCAGAAGCAGGGTGATCCAATCCGGCCAAATCCAAAAGCGTAGGCAGGATATCTGTTGTGGTGACCGGAACATCCACCTTGTCCGGCGTTTGAAGACCTGGAATGCGCATGAACCAGGGAATGCGGATCCCGCCTTCATAGAGGGTGCCCTTGCCCGCGCGAAGCGGTGCATTGCTTGTGACCGTTTCCCCATCCCATTTTCCGGTAAATCCTCCGTTGTCCGAAACAAAAATCACCACGGTATTCTTGTCCTTCCCGGATTGTTCCAGCCATTCGAGTATCCGTCCAATACCATCGTCCAGCGATTTGACCATAGCCGCATAGCCAGGATTGCGGTGGCGGTTGCCAGGACTTACACGGGAGGCAAATTCTTCCACATAGGCAGATTTTCCCTCAATAGGGACGTGCGGGACGAAGTAGCAAAGATTGAGGAAGAAGGGCGTATCGCCCGCGTTCTTCATCAGTTCGATCGCTTCGGTCGTAAGCCGGTCAGGAAGATATTCCCCCTCTTTTGATCCATGCAAGCCCGGAACATAGCGCATCTCATTGTAAACCACCCCTTTGTAAGGAGCGAAAAAAGTGGGTGGTGCGCCCCAATGATGCCCGGCGATGTTGACATCGAAACCGTGAACTTCAGGAAAGGTGCTGGCCTCACCAAGGTGCCATTTGCCTACGTGAAAAGTATGGTAACCCGCATCTTTAAAGCATTCCGCCAAGGTAATTTCCTCCAAGGGAAGATTGGGTTCACTCACGGCGGGAATCATGGACTGGTCGCGTCTGGGTCCATTCATTGAGGACTCATGCCAGGTTGTCATGTGTAGACGGGCCGGATGCTTTCCCGTCATGATTGAGGCGCGGGTAGGCGAACAAACCGGGGCGGCAGAATAAGCGCAGGTAAATTCGATTCCTTCCGCCGCCAGGCCATCCAGGTTCGGCGTTGTGTGCAAATCGGAACCGTGAATCTGCAAATCCCGGGCGCCCAGATCGTCTGCAACGATGAGGAGGATGTTTGGCTTTTCCCGGCTTGGATCGGCTTGGCAAATGAACGGTAACAGGATGGCAGCCAAAACAACCCTCGCGGCCAAAATCCAAATCTTATCCATTCCGGGAATAGGCATCCTTATTTCGCTTAGCTTAATCACGGGATAATTTGTAGCAGAACCGGGCTCAATGCTCCATGCGTTTATGCATTCTGGACTAGGGAATTTCGGCAGAAAAGGCTTTAATCCCGTGCCTCGGGACAGTGTCTCCTCCGGTAGTCGCGCGGGTTTTCCCCAGTCAGGCGCTTGAACATGACGCTCAGGTACTCGGGATATTCAAATCCGGTTTCGTAAGCAATTTCGGCGAGCGGCTTATCGGTGGAGAGCAGGAGCCTTTTAGCCTTGGTAATCCTGACGTTGCGGATTTCCTCGGAGGGGGTCTTGCGGAGTAACAGCCTGAATTTCTTTTCAAGGAGGCTACGGCTGGCATGGACCCGCTTGGCGAGGTCATCCACCCGGATGGCGGAGCAGGCCTCCTCACGGATTATCTTCAAGGCCTTTGCAATGATAGGATCTTCGACAGCAAGCGCGTCGGTTGACCGGCGCAGCACGACTGGCATCGGATCGATGTAGATCACTTCTTCAACAGGTTCTCCGACCATCAGTGAATGAAGGCATTCGGCCGCCCGGAAACCCCAGTCGTATCCGTTGACCGGCACGCTTGAGAGGGGTGTGTGGGTCAGTTCAGCACGGACAGCCTCGTTGTTTGCGCCGACAATGGCGATTTCATCGGGTACCGTGAGACCGAACTCCATGGTGGCGTCGGCCACCTGATGCCCCCGCAGGTCATTGCAGGCCATGATACCGCAGGGGATTTTCGGCAGGGATTTCAACCAGGCACCAATTGCCAATACCTCCTTGGCATGCCATTCCGGATTGGCCATCCCTGGGTACTCTGACTCCATGATCGTGCATTCATGGCCTACTGCTTCAACAGCCTCGACGAAGCCCCGCCGCCTCTCTTTGGCCCAACTGTCGTTGGAGAATCCGCAAAATCCAAAGTTGTTGAACCCGCGATTGATCAAGTGTTCGGCCGCCACATGGCCAACAGTCCGGTCGCTCGGCCTGAGCTTTGGAATCCCTGGCAAGCGCTCCGTCTTGTCTGCTGGATCGTGCGGGGGCAGGCTGCCGAGATCCACGCAGGGTATGCCTCGCTTCTGGCATTCCTCGAGCAGCCCTATTTCCTCATGGCGGCAGATGACCCCGTCCCAGTCATTTCTGAGCAACCATTGGGGATCGGTGGCAGATACTGCCCGGTCGTCGAGGAAGAAAACCCAATTGGCGTGAAGCCGTTCATACTCGGCGATCCCTTTGAGAATATAGATATTCTCCTCCATGTATGTATGGAGGACCAAGGCCACCTTCTGCGGGGATTCAACAAGCATGATTGATGGAGGGCTGGGGTCGAATCATCCGAGCTTCGAGCCAGCCCTTCCCAAGCTCAAGCGGGAAAGGTTAATTCTCATGAAATCAACGCAAAAGGTCAAATGGTTAATGGGCATCCAACTAGCAGTTGAAGGTGGATGAAATGTGGAAAATCTCAGCCAAATCACTTGTTATCTCATTCATCTACATAATCGGATTCTTTATAATGGGCCTTCTTGTCAATCTGCATGGCCTGCTCAACCATCGAAACTCCCGTGATCCCCCTGCCTCTAAACAGGTACTATCGCTCAAGAACTTGCGCGTCATGAGGCGTCTTCTAGGTATTGATATCGGCGGGACCAAGTGTGCCACCTCAATCGGCAATTCCGATGGGAGAATTCTCGGCCGAAGGGAAATACCCACGCCCAGACTAGCGGAAGATGCGCTCGGACTCCTTCTCAAACAGGCGCTCCTGCTCCTCTCTGAGCATGGCGCTGTCGAGTCGGTGGGTATTGTCTGTGGCGGCCCCTTGGATTCTGTTGCGGGACGCGTCCTTTCTCCGCCGAACCTTCCCGGATGGGATGATATCCCCGTGACTTCCTTTTTCTCGGACCGGCTTGGCCTGCCTGCGTTCTTGCAAAATGATGCCAACGCCGGAGCCATGGCTGAGTGGCTTTATGGAGCCGGCAAGGGCTGTCGCAACATGATGTTTTGTACCATGGGAACGGGTTTTGGCTGCGGATTGGTTCTTGAGGGAAAACTTTATGAGGGAACCAATGGTAACGCTGGCGAACTCGGGCATGTGCGTTTGTCCCGGCAGGGGCCGGTCGGTTATGGAAAGGCCGGTTCAGTGGAAGGCTGGTGCAGTGGCGGTGGCATTGCCCAGGAGGCGAAAGCGAGAGTCGAGGCTGCCCGCGCACAAGGCGGCCGGACCGATTTGTTCAAGTGCGAAAAGCTTACCGCACAGGCAGTCGCGGCAGCGGCGGAGAACGGGGACCCCGTCGCCTTGGAGCTATTTGCGGATGTGGGCCTCCGGCTTGGGACAGCCCTGTCACTGGCCTTGGACCTTCTCAATCTGGAGAAAATTGTCATCGGGGGCATATTCGCCCGTCGTGAGGGCTTGATACGGCCGTCAATGGAAGCGGCCATGAAGGAGGAATGTCTTCCCGGCGCCCTGGAGGTCTGTGAAGTCCTGCCGGCTGCGCTGGGAGAAAGTATTGGCGACGTGGCGGCCCTGACGGTCGCACAAATTGGAGCGGAGATACGATGCCCGGTGAATTGATAGCCGAGTTGATTGACCGGTATCCTGTGCTGAATTCATGCCGCGATAGCGTGGGGGAGGCTTTCCGTTTGCTTGAGGCATGCTATGAGCGGGATGGGATTGTCTACCTTTGCGGGAACGGCGGCAGTGCCGCCGATGCCGAGCATATTGTCGGGGAGTTGATGAAGTCGTTCGCCTTCAAGCGTTCAATCCCTGCCTCTGATCGGCAAGAAGTGAATGACGAAGTCATTTCCGCCAATTTGGAAGGAGCCCTGCGGGCAATTTCCCTGACGGGACACTTAAGCCTGACGACAGCCTTTGCCAACGACGTACATCCCGGCATGGCATTTGCCCAGCAGGTGTACGGATATGGACGCAAAGGGGACGTGCTCTGGGCGTTAAGTACTTCCGGGAACTCGGAAAATGTTCTTCACGCCCTCACGGTAGCCCGGGCGAGGGGCCTGAACTGTATTGGCATGACCGGCCAGAAGGGCGGGGCCATGCGGGAGC
>JBEAQI010000166.1:0-2630 GCA_041163965.1 Verrucomicrobiota bacterium
TACATCGCGCAATTTTTGCCGGTGAAATCAATGCCATGGAGTTTGCGAGCGTCTCCCGGGAGCGCTTTCAAATCGAGGCTATTGAGTACGTGAACCAGTTTTACCGTGAGATCGTGAAGCAACCCGAGTCCGTACGCGAGTTGCGGCGTCGCGCGGACGATCAAGGCGTGAAGAGCCTTTTGATTATGGTCGATGGTGAAGGCCAGATCGGGGCCAGCGAGGAAAGCGAGCGAAAAGCTGTCGTGGAAAATCACCGCAAGTGGATGGAAATGGCGGCGGTGCTGGGGTGCCATTCAATCCGGGTCAACGCGGGCGGACCTGGGGACCGTGGCGCGTTGCGGCCGCGAGCGGTCGAGGGCTTGCGGGGTCTTTGCGAGGCAGCCCAGCCCTTCGGATTGAACGTTATTGTGGAAAACCACGGTGGATGGTCTTCGGACGGTGCGTGGTTGGCGGCGGTGATCGAGGAGGTCGGGCTCAGCAACTGCGGTACCCTGCCCGACTTCGGAAATTTCTGCATTCGCCGGGAAGAATCCGCGCAGGGCCGAATTTGCGTGGAAGCGTACGACCGGTATCGCGGGGTCACCGAGTTGATGCCCCGGGCCCGGGCCGTCAGCGCCAAAAGCTACGCGTTTGATGATGCCGGCAATGAGACCACCATCGACTACGGTCGCATGCTGAAGATTGTCCGGGAGGCCGGCTACAGCGGTTACATCGGTATTGAATTCGAGGGGAAAACCCTCTCCGAAGAAGCGGGTATTTTGCAGACCAAGGCTCTTCTCACGCGCCACATAAATTCAAATTCACCATAATCCCATGATCTCTCAATTCTTTAAATTCAGTCTCATTCTGGTTGCCCTTCAACTGGGGCCGCTCTCCATTTCAGCCGATCCGATTCCCCCCTTCATGGGCGATTGGCGCGGGAGTTGGGTGGATACTGTGGAAAATTATCACCAGCGCAGTCCACAGTTGACGGCCCAGGTGATCGGCTTGGGAGGTGACAGTTACGAGGTCATCTTCCGGGGCGAGTACCAGCGTCGGGCCACGCCCATCTTTCAGGCTGTCGGCTATTTTCGCGACGGCGCCATCCGTATCGAGGAGCGGGACTTCTGGTGTGTGATCACCGAGGACACGATCCGGGGCAAGGGCCTGTACAAGTCGAAGGAACCAGTGGCCTTTGAACTCGTGAAGTTCACTCCCGCTTCAAGGACAGTGGGCCGCCCGGCCCCTGACGGAGCGGTTGTCCTATTTGATGGCAGTGATCTTGAGCAATGGATGCATGAGAAGGATGGAGCGCAGATTCCTGGAACCTGGCAAATCAAGGATGGGTATCTTGAAGTGTGGCCCAAAAAAGAGCACAAGGCAGCCGGTGGGGATTTGAAGACTCGGGAGTTGTTCGGCAGTTGTGAGATCCACCTCGAATTCTGGCTGCCCTATGAGCCGGACAACCGAGACCAGAACCGTGCGAACAGCGGCATCTTTATCAACAATGTGTACGAGGTGCAGATTCTAGACAGCTATGGGCTGGTCGGAGACTGGACCGAATGCGGAGCGCTTTACAAGGTCTCCCCTCCGAAAGTAAACCGGTCCCTTCCTCCTGGACAATGGCAGACCTTTGATATCGTCTATGAGGCTCCTCAGTATGATGCGGCAGGAAACCTTGTCCGGAACGCGGTCATGACGGTTCATCACAATGGCGAGCTCATCCACAACCAGCAGGAGCTCTTTGAAGTGACCTATAACACGCAGAACATACGGCTGGCCCCACCCCCTGATGGTCCTGGTCGAATTATCCTGCAGGACCACGGTCATCCCATCCGCTTCCGCAACATCTGGGTGCGCCCCATGGAATGAGGCAAGGGCGATCGTATTTCGCTTGATTGCAATGCCTTTCGGCCTGACGATGGCGACGTGAGCATTGCCATCACCACCTTGAAGATCTGGATTTCCCCCGGGCACGATTTTGTCGGCCGCCATGGTCAGGATCGGCTCAATCACGGCATTGTGGAGGTAGAGCGGGCGCGTTGCGTGGCCGGCATGGGCATTGAGGGCGACCGCTACTACGGGCACCGCGACAACTACAAGGGTCAGATTACCTTCTTCTCCGAAACCGTCGCCCAGGATCTGGAGACATCCCTTCAGGTGGCCGAAATGGACCGATCCGTGATGCGACGCAACGTGTTGATTGACGGAATCGACCTGAATTCCCTGATCGGCAAACGGTTTCAGATCGGAGACGTTGTCTTTACCGGGAGTGAGGAGTGTGCGCCCTGCTATTGGATGGACCGAGCCGTTGCACCTGGAGCCCATGCCTTCCTAAAAGGCAATGGCGGTCTGCGATGCCGGGTAGAAGAGACGGGATGGTTGTACCGCGGGCAATCCATCTTGACGCTGCTCTGATGGGTGGCTTGGTCTCAGTCGCCAGAGTCGACGAGGTATTGGCAGGGTTGACGCTGCCCCGCGCGGTCGAAACCGTCTCCCTTGAGGCAGCGGTTGGCCGGGTTCTCATGCAAGCCATTGTGGCCGATCGCGACCTGCCCCCGTTTGACCGCGTCATGATGGATGGATACGCGATACGCCATGCCGACCTACAGAGCGGCCAGCGGTTTACGGTGCGCGGTGAGGCGTTGGCG
>JBEAQI010000167.1:0-4124 GCA_041163965.1 Verrucomicrobiota bacterium
TCGACCGGCGGCTCGAGTGAGCCGGGGGGCGGTTTAATTTTTTATACACGGCGCCACGGCGGTCGCGGAGGGGCTGATTATCAATAGGTGACAGGTTTGTTGCGCTTCGCCTGCAGGCAAACAGGTGGATCTCAAGATTCCGGGCATATGAGAGTAACTCTTGGAAAATAAGTTCGATAGCGCTGGGAATCCCGTGTGAGCAATCGAATCCCCAAGGCCTGCGCCTGGCCTCCCACGTAAAAATCCGGAAGGGGGGATGAGCGATTTCCGCCCTGTTTCCGGTATCGCAAAAAGGCTTTGGAGGCTATGAATAACGCTTCAGGCTCAAGCTCATAAACTTCCAGTTGAAAATCCTTCACAATCGTCAGGGCCTCTTCGAGGGATTCCGATCCCATACAAATCTCCGAGAAGATGATCGGATTAATCCAAATTCCTTCGGGCTGAAAGTGTGCCAGTTGTGACGAAGACCATTCCGCCCATTGGCGATCCTCCGTGAGTACATCAAGAATGACGTTTGTATCGACCAGAACCGACATCAAGCTTTCCGGGTCATGTTTAAAATGTCCTCGCTGGAGAGCCTGTTTTTCCAACGACCCCGCCAGCGCTTTATGCCTATACTGCCATTTTCCCTATTCGGAATGGCTTCCTGCAGGCTATTTTTTAGGATAAGACGGGCTTCCTGCTCCATTGAATGCCCGTTGATCGCTGCACGGATTTTCAGCCGACACTTGATCTCATCATCCAGCTTTCGAATCGTCAGGGTTGTCATGTCGTTATTGAATTCATTGCTAGCATTGCTGTCAAGAATATTGTCGATTAAACCAGTGTGCACGGAATTACTTTGAATTTTCTCATGGCGTCGCAGCGGCCATGGAGGGGAGAGCGGGGGATTTCTCTAAGGTTGGTGGAGCTGATCGGGATCGAACCGACGACCTCGTCATTGCGAACGACGCGCTCTACCAACTGAGCTACAGCCCCGAGGAAGCTAGATTGGAGAAGAAAATTGGGGGCGGCGTCAAACGCTAAAAGGAGGTTGGGTGACGGAATAATGCGAAAGAGCGTTGCGGAAATGGCGGGGAGGTGTTGGTTGAGCAAAGGAAATGCAAAGCGAGCAGAAGAAGCGGAAGAGGCGTGGAGCGGAGTGGGGGACGATAGTGGCGGTTGGCATGGTTTTCGTCAGTGGGTGTGCCCATTTTGCTGGTGAGGAGGATGGCGCGGTGAAGGAGGTGGAGGGACAGGTTGCGATGCCGGCGGACTGGGAAGGCGCGGTCGGGAGCGGGGAGGTTGAGGGATGGCTGAATTCCTTTGAGGGGCAGCAGTTGGAGGCGCTGGTGGAGGAGGCTCTTGGGGGTAATTACAGTCTGCAGGCGGCGCGGGCCCGGTTGGATCAGGCGGAGGCCTTGGCGCGGATTGAGGGAGCGGAGCGCCTGCCCGGGGTCAGTCTTTCCGGATCGGCGCGGCGACAAGAGACCAACTCCGGAGGCGAGCCGGTGGTGCGCCAGCGCAGTGATTCCTTTGCGGCAAGTTTGTCGGTGAGTTGGGAAGTGGATCTTTGGGGGCGGGTTCGTTCCACGGCCCTTGCCGCGGGGGCAGATTTCGCGGCGGCGGAATCCGATTACGCGGCGGTGCGTCTATTGCTTGTTTCCCGTGTGCTGGAGGCTTGGTTTGTGGCGGTGGAGCGGCGACTCCAATTCAATTTGGCAGAGGAGGCCTTGCGCTCTTTCGAGTCCAATCTGACCATTGTGGAGGAACGGTTTCGGCGAGGATTGAATCCCGCGTTGGATTTGCGTCTGGCACGGGCCAACGTGGCCAGTGCCCGGTCCACCTATTTCCAGAACCAGCGCTTGGCGGATGCCGCTTTGCGGCAATTGGAGGTGTTGTTGGGCCGATACCCCGCTGGAAAGCTGGAATTGGAGGCCCGGTTGCCGACGCTCCGTGGGCCGGTGCAGGCCGGACTGCCGTCCACGGTTCTGGCACGGCGGCCCGACCTTGTGGCGGCGCGGGCGCGGGTCATGGCGAGCGATGCCCGGCTCCGAGCGAGCCGCTTGAGCCTCTTGCCCAGTCTAAGCCTGACCGGGAACGTTGGGCGCAGCAGCGCTGAGCTCGATGATTTATTGCGGGACAGTTTTGATGTCTGGAGTCTGGTGGGTGGGATTTCGGCCCCATTGTTCCAAGGTGGGCGGCTGCGGGCCAATGTCTCCCGGGCGGAGGCCCGCTTTGCGGAAACCCTTGCTGGGTATGGAGAGGTCCTACTGACCGCCTTTCGCGAGGTGGAGAGCGCTTTGGCGTCAGAGATTTATCTACGCGAGCAGCTGTCGGCCCTTGAGACCGCGGCGGAGGAGTCGACCCGAGCCCTTGAGCTGGCGGAGGAACGCTACGGACGTGGATTGGTGGATATTATTACAGTGCTAGAGGCCCAGCGCCGGGCCTTCTCCAGCCGCAGCGCGGTATTGGGAGCAGAAGCCGCTTTACTGACCAATCGACTGGCCTTGCACCTTGCCTTGGGCGGGCCGGTCAACTGAAGAAAAATTGAAGGACAAATCATGTGGAAATTCCTGAAGACCCTTGTTAGACGAACCCTGCCGTTTTTGATTCTTGGTGGTGGATTGGCAGTCTATGTGTACCTGCATAAGACCGCACCGGTGGCGGAGCGCCGGGCGCCGCCGACCCCTTTGATTGAGGTGGAGGTCAAGCGATTGGAGCCTGAGACCTACCGCATCTGGCTCAGTTCACAAGGGACAGTGCGGGCACGAACCGAGAGCACCCTCATTCCCGAGGTTTCCGGACGGGTGCTGCGGATTGCGCCCAATTTCCGTGAGGGCGGGTTCTTTTCCGAGGGCGATGTTCTGGTGGAGATTGATCCCCGCGATTACGAGACCGCGGTGGTGGTGGCGGAGTCCGCTCTTGCGGAGGCGCGGGTCCGGTTGGCGGAGGAGGAGGCCCAATCGGTGCAGGCCCGGCTTGATTGGGAGCGACTTGGGGGGACTGACACGCCACCCGAGTTGGTGCTGAGGGAGCCCCAGTTGGCCTTGGCGCGGGCCCGCTTGCGTGCCGCGGAGGCCAGCCTCGAGAAAGCCAAGCTCAATCTCGAGCGGACGCGCATCCAGGCACCCTATGATGGGCGCGTTCTTAGCAAGCGCGCCGATGTTGGCCAGGTGGTCGGGCCGGGATCGGTGATGGCGGAGATTTATGCGGTGGATTACGCGGAGATCCGCTTGCCGCTGACAATCGAGCAGTATGCGATGCTGGAACTCGACGCATCGAAGGTGCTCGAGGGATCCGAGTCGCCGGCCAGCAAGCCGGTTTGGTTAACGGCCCGATTTGGGCCTGATGAAATCTCTTGGCAGGGCCGGCTCGTCCGTGTGGAGGGAGCAGTTGACACCCGCAGCCGTCAATTTTATGTGGTGGCGCAGGTCGACAAGCCCTACGCAGAGACCTACGCCCAGCCCTTGAAGGTGGGCATGTTTGTGGAGGCGAAGGTGCAGGGTCGGGAGCTTGAGGGGGTTTACCGGCTTCCCCGAACGGCGTTGCGGGAGGATAAATTCGTTCTGACCTTGGATGCTGAAAACCGTATCCAACGTGTTGAAGTGACGCCGATTTGGTCGGACGCCAACGAGGTTGTCTTCCGCGAAGCGAGCATCCCGGCTGGGACGCTGGTGTCGCTAACGCAGATGGCGCTGGCCATCGATGGTATGCAGGTGAAGCCCGCGGAGGTGCGCCAATGATCGAGTATTTTGCAAGAAACCGTGTCGCCGCCAATCTGCTGATGGCGGCGATTTGCATGATCGGGTTGTTCTCCGCCAGCACGCAGCTGACCTTGGAAGTGTTTCCCAGTGTCGAGGCCAGCGTTGTGAATGTGCGGGTGGCCTATCCCGGATCCACGCCGACCGAGTCCGAGGAGGCGATCGGGGTGCGTATCGAGGAGGCCATCCAGGATCTTGAGGGGATTGACCGCATCTATACCAACGCCACGGAAGGATCGGTGACGGTGACCATCGAGGTTCTGCGCGGACATGATCCCCGCGAGTTGCTGGATGATGTGAAAAACCGGGTCGATTCCATTAGCACCTTTCCGGAGGATGCGGAGCGCCCCATTATTGAACAGCCTGCGGTTTCCGAGCGCG
>JBEAQI010000168.1:0-5076 GCA_041163965.1 Verrucomicrobiota bacterium
GAGGATGTCCGGGAAAAAAGCGGCGGTTTTCCCGCGTCTGCCCCATATCCATGGCCTCTTCAAGGGTATGCGGAACGAGGGTCACGCTGTGCCCGCGACGGGTGAGATGGATGGCGAGGGCCGTGCCCCATGCGCCGGCTGGAAGAAGCGTGATGTTCATGATGCAAGTGGATTCAGATTAGGCATCCTGAACGTGGCTGGCAATGAATTCCTTGAGAGCCGCTGCCTCAGGCTGCATCCGGATCGAGCGGGGCTCGCGTGTCTTGAGCGCCTCGAGGGCGGGCGAGGCTGGATGCACCCCGATCGCGGCCTCGATCGTCGTCGGAAACTTGGCCGGATGCGCTGTTGCCAGGACCACCCGTGTCCCCTGCTTGGGCAGATCCTGGAAGGCACAGGCGGTATGGGGATCAAGCACGTAATGGTAAGTGGAATACACTTCCCGGATATGAGACTGGATATCGGCATCATCGGCCCTGCTGGCGCTGAAGGAATCTGGATCAAAGTCGGGAAACGCAAGGACGCCACTTTTGCGGAACTGATCCATGGCGGTCCGGACCTTGGCCGCGTCTCCGTCCTCATGGTAGTAGAGAAACCGCTCAAAATTGCTCGCGATCTGGATGTCCATGGACGGGGCGCTGCTGGGCACGACCGTTCCCACCTCGTAGCGGCCGGTCTGAAAGAGCCGGCAGAGAATGTCGTTCTGATTTGTGGCGATGCGGAATCCCTTGACTGGGAGCCCCATTTGTTGAGCCCACCACCCCGCAAGAACATTCCCGAAGTTCCCCGTCGGGACCACAAAAGTCACCGCCTTCCGCTCCTCATGAGGCAACTGTAGCCACGCATAAATGTAGTAAACGCACTGCGCGAGGACCCGTGCAAGATTGATGGAGTTGACCGCACTCAGGTGATGCCGGTGCCGGTAGTCGAGATCGCCGAAGACGTCTTTGATGAGCGTCTGGGCATCGTCAAAGGTGCCGTCAATGGCGATGGCATGGACGTTGTCCGCACCCGTGCAGGTCATCTGGCGCTCTTGCAGGGGCGAGACGCCGCCGCGGGGATAGAGGATGAAAATCCGGACTCCCGCCTTGCCAAGAAGGCCGTGGATGGCCGCCGCCCCCGTATCGCCGGAAGTCGCGCCGAGGACATTGACGGGCTCCCCGGTGCGGGCGATCTGGGCCTCGTACAAGTTGCCGAGCAACTGCAGGGCAAAGTCCTTGAATGCCAGCGTCGGCCCATGAAAGAGCTCCAGCACATGGAGCCCCGGACCCAGCCTTACCAGCGGCGCAATGCTGGGATGATCAAAGTGGGCATAGGCCCGCCGCACACAATCCGCAAGAACGGCATCGTCCACGTCCGTGGCGAAAAGCCTGAAGAATTCGAGACAGAGGTCGGGATAAGACAGGCCCTCCCATTCGCCGAGCAGGGCCGCGATGGAAGGCAATTGCTCCGGCACGTACAATCCGCCATCGGGAGCAAGGCCCATCGCCACCGCCTCGGAAAAACCAAGGGGGGGACACGCGCCGCGGGTCGAGACAAACTTCATTCGCCTCAGGCCTTGTCCAGTTCGAATGCCTGATGAATGACGCGGACCGCTTGGTCGGCGTGCTCAAGATCAACCGCCACCGATATCTTGATCTCGCTGGTGCTGATAAGCTGGATATTGATACCGCTTTCCGCGAGGGCCGTGAACATCGTGGAGGCCACTCCGGAATGGCTGCGCATCCCGATCCCGACGACCGAGACCTTGGCCATCCGGTCCGCCAGCTCCACGCGCCCGCGCCCTATCGTCTGCAGGCAGGCGCTCACAGCCTTCTCGGCCTTGTAGGCCTCGTCGCTGGCCACCGTGAAGGTCAGGTTGGCAACGCCCTCGCGTCCAAGGTTCTGGACAATCATGTCCACGTTGACCTTGGCCTCCGCAAGGGCCTGAAAGACCTTGGCCGCTGCCCCGGGTTGGTCGGGCAGTTCATTGACGACCACCTTGGTCTGGTTCTTGTCGCACGCCACTCCGCGCACGACGACGTCTTCAAGGGTTGTATCCTCTTTCACTAGGGTTCCTGGGTGCGTGTTGTAGCTGTTCCTGACCTCAAACTGGACGTTGTGCTTGTTCGCGAATTCCACCGCGCGGGATTGCATGACCTTGGACCCGAGGCTGGCCAGTTCAAGCATCTCCTCGTAGGCGATTTCCGGCAGTTTGCGCGCTGTCGGGACGACCCGTGGATCGGCCGTGTAAACCCCGTCGACATCCGTGAAAATCTGGCATTGGTCAGCCTTTAAGGCGGCCGCCAGTGCAATCGCCGACAAATCGGAGCCGCCCCGTCCGAGAGTCGTGATCTGGCCATCAAAATTGATGCCCTGAAAGCCGGCCACGATAACCACCTTGCCCTGCTGCAGTTGATCGCCGATGTCACCGCCGCGGATGTCCACAAGACGCGCCTTGCCGTGCACGCTGTCGGTGTAGATGCCGGCTTGGCCACCCGTACGGGAGACCGCCGGTTGCCCGATCGCGTGCAGGGCGATCGTTGTCAGGGCAATGGTCTCCTGTTCCCCGATGGAGAGCAACATATCGAGCTCGCGCTCGTCGGGGTGAGGATGCAGGGCCTTGGCGTCCGACACCAGCCGGTTCGTCACCCCACCGCGGGCCGAGACCACCACCACCACCTCGTTGCCGGCCTCACAGGTCTGTTTGATCCGCTCAGCGACAATCTGGATCCGCTCCAGATCTTTTACCGAGGTTCCTCCATATTTCTGAACAATGCGTGCCATCTGAAATGTCAGCCCAGTCGTTGTGCAAAATCGGCGATACGCAACAGGAAAGGCTTGCCCTTCACCGAGGGGTGCGCGCTAAGCCCCTTCACCGCCGCGGCCATCGCCGCCTCGCTGCAAACATGTGTCGTGAGGACCAAATTCGCAGTCCCGCGGCCCCCATCAGGACGCTGCAGAACGCTCTCAAGGCTGATGCCTTCCCGCGCCAGCAGACTGGTCACCTCCGCCAGCGCCCCCGGCCGGTCTTTGACCACCAACCGGATGTAAAAGGAACGGTAGAGGTCTTGTTTGCGGGCCAGCTCCAGGCCCGGCGCCGCCATTGGCTCAAAGGGCTCCACGCCATGGGCAATCGCCGTTCCGGCATCCACAATGTCGGAGATGACCGCGCTCGCGGTGGGGTCCTGCCCCGCCCCGCGCCCGATGTAGAGGCTCTCGCCAACCACATCCCCGGTCACCGAAACGGCATTGAAGACGCCATCGACATTCGCCAGCACCATCTCCTGCGGCACAAGGGCCGGCTGCACACTGGCAAAGACATCCCCGCGCTTGAAATCACGCAGAATAAGGGCCACCAGCTTGATCTTACACCCGAGCCGCCGGGCCCACTCGATGTCCTCAAGGGTCACATCCCGGATGCCCTCCACCGGCATTTCCTTTATCGGAATCCATTTTCCATGGGCCAGATAGGCAAGGATCACCGCCTTGTGGGCGGCATCCAGCCCGTCCAGATCCAAGCGCTCGTCGGCCTCCACATAGCCAAGCCTGCGGGCATCGCCGACAATCTCGCCAAAGGACTTCATCTCGCGCTCCATGCGCGTGAGAATGTAGTTACAGGTCCCGTTCAAAATGCCATAGATGAGGGGAAAGCGGTTGACCACCAACCCCTCGCGCAGGGCCTTGATAATCGGAATACCGCCCGCCACACTGGCCTCAAAGTAAATGTGCGCCCCGCTGGAGCGCGCCAACGCGAAGAGCTCCTCGCCATGATGACAAAGCAGGGCCTTGTTCGCGGTGACCACCGTCTTGCCGCGCTCGAGAGCGGCCCGCGTCACCCGCAGCGCTTCCCGGGTCCCGCCCATCAACTCGCACAACAGGTCCACGTCGGGCGAACAGGCCAGCGCCATGGGATCATCGGTTAACCGCCCCGCGGGAATTTTCACGGCCCGCTTCTTGGAGAGGTCGCGCGCTGCTGCTCCGACCAGTTCAAAGCTGCAGGCCATGCGCGCCTCAAGCTCCGCCCGCCGGGCCCGCATGTGCTTCCAGACCCCTTGGCCGACTGTCCCAAACCCGGCTATGGCAATCCTGAGTTTCTTCCCTTTCATGATTTCATCGGTCCGGCACGGTGCTCCGTGCCATTCAACAGGCGCTTGATATTGGCGCGGTGACGGAAAAAGATGAGTATCGCCAAGAGCAGGCAGAGGACCTGTTTAGGCAGCCCCTCACCGATCACCAGCGCCGTCAACGGAAGACTCGCCCCGAGAAGCAGACTGGCCAACGAAACGTAGCGAAAGGTAAAATACGTCCCCACCCAGACCACCGCCCCGGTGAGGATCACCCACGGCATGAGGATGAGGAGACCCCCGACGCTCGTCGCCACCCCTTTGCCGCCGCGAAAGCGGAGAAAAACGGAAAAACTGTGCCCGAGAATCGCCCCGATCAGCCCGAAGGTCGCCAAGAGAAAGGGATCGCCGATGCCATAGGTCAGGGCCACGCCCTTCCCCACCAACGCCGCCACCATGCCCTTCAGCGCATCGAGCACAAAACAGGCGTATCCGGCGGGCTTTCCGAGGGCGCGCATCACGTTCGTCGCCCCGGGATTGCCACTGCCCACCTTGAAAATATCGACCCCCCGGGCCCGGCTGAGCAAGACCGCAAAGGAAATGGAGCCGATCACATAACCGGCCACCAGAACGGCAAGCATCAGGCCCAACTGCGTCATGCTCAGGCTCCGTTCAGGTTCACCACACTCAGGCGGATGATCGCGGGATGAGCGGCAATCTCCGCCAGCACCTCCGCGTTGGGCTCGTCGTCAAGTCCACACATGTTCAGCGCCACCTGCCCCACGGTGTTACGGCTCAACGACATGTTCGAAATGTTCAGCCCATGCTTGGCAAGGGCCGTGCCCACCATTCCCACGATGCCCGGCACATCCTGATTCTCCAACACAAGGAGGTACTTTTCTTCAAGAGGGCACTCCACATGACGCTCATTGACCATCGTGAGTCGGGGACTCTGGGACTTGCCCAACAAAGTTCCCTCAATGGAGAAATTTCTTCCGGTCGAATCAACCGCCTCAATCCGGATCAGCTCTGT
>JBEAQI010000169.1:0-3811 GCA_041163965.1 Verrucomicrobiota bacterium
GCGGTGACCAATGCCATCCTGAACATCGCCGGGGCCGGCGACCACATTGTGTCGGTCTCCCAGCTCTATGGCGGGACGTATAATCTTTTCCACTACACCCTTCCGAAGCTTGGCATTGAAGTGAGTTTCATTGATGGCGAGCGGCCCGAGGCTTTCCGCGAGGCAATCCGGCCAAACACCAAGGCCTTTTACGGCGAGACGCAGGGCAATCCGCGGCTCAACCCCTTTCCCATCGCGGAAGTGGCCGCCATTGGCCGGGAGGCGGGCATTCCGCTCATTCTGGACAACACCTCCCTGAGCCCAGCCGTTTGTCAGCCGATTCACCACGGGGCCAATGTGGTGGTGCATAGCCTCACCAAGTTCATGGGGGGGCACGGAACGAGCATCGGGGGCATTGTCGTCGATGGAGGCAATTTCGACTGGGGCAGCGGCCGTTTTCCTGGCTTTACCGAACCGGACCACAGCTACCATGGCCTGGTGCACTGGGATGCCTTCAAGGCCTTTCCCCCAGCAGGCGGGGCCAACATCGCCTACGCCATGAAAATGCGCCTGCAACTGATGCGCGACACCGGGAACTGCCCCTCGCCCTTCAATTCCTTCCTGCATCTGCAAGGCTTGGAAACGCTGCACCTGCGCATGGAACGACACTGCTCCAACGCCATGGCGGTGGCGGAATTTCTCTCGCAACACGCCAAGGTGGCATGGGTCAACTATCCGGGCCTGCCAGACAGTCCGCATCATGCTGCTGCCAAGCGCTATTACAACGGCACCTTCGGGGCACTGCTCGGATTCGGAGTCAAGGGTGGTCTTGAAGCAGGCAAATCAGTGATCGAGGCGCTCAAACTCTTTAGCCACCTAGCCAATATTGGGGATGCGAAGAGTCTGGCCATTCACCCCGCCAGCACCACCCACAGTCAATTGACGCCAGAGGAACAGGCCTCCAGCGGTGTCACACCGGACTTCATCCGCCTAAGCATCGGCATTGAGGATCCGGCCGACATCATCGCCGACCTAGATTCGGCCCTCGCCTCCGTTCCGTGAGCACCGACCCGCCCCCGCCACCGGTTGTTCCGGAATCCGCTTACACCCATGTGGAACATGATCTGGAGCGGCCTGATCCCTATCATTGGATGCGGGATCGGGAAGACCCGCGCCTCATGGAGCACCTGCAGGCGGAAAACAGGCACACCGCCGCCGTCATGGCGCTGGCTGGGGAGCTCCCCAAACAGCTCTTTCAGGAACTGATTGGCCGCATCGAGGAAAGCACCGTCTCCGCCCCATGGGAACAGGGAGACTGGGTTTACCGCTCGCGCATCGAAGCGGGACAGCAGTACACCCGATACGAACGCAAGCCGCGAGACGGCGATGAGGCATGGGCCGTTTTCTTCAACGCCAACGTCGAGGCCGGCCAAAGCGCATACTTCGATCTGGGCTTTCTCGACATCAGCCCGGATGGCCACCTTCTCGCCTATGCGGTCGACGACACCGGCGACGAAACGTACACTATCCGCTTCCGCGACCTGAAAACAGGCCTGGATCTGCCCGACCGACTGGAGGACGTCAGCGCCATGGGGGAATGGGCCGCCACCAACCAGCACTACTTCTTCCTCCGGGAGGACGATGCGCGCCGGCCCTACCGCCTTTATCTGCACACTATCGGGAAAGACATCCCCGCCAAACTGCTCTATGAGGAATCCGATCCGCTCTTCTATCTGGGCCTGGAAAAGAGTCAGGACCTGAGATATGTCTTCGCGGTGAGCGAAAGTCAGGAAACAAGCGAGGTCCAGTATCTGCCCGCGGACCTCCAGACCGATTCGTTCACGGCCCTGTTTGGGCGTCGCGAGGGACACCAGTACAGCGTCGAACACCGGGAGGCGAACTGGCTCGTCCGGACCAATCTCGACGCGCCGGATTACAAGCTGCTCTCCCTGCCGGTCGGCTCCACCGACCTCACCACGGCCGACCTGCTCATCGGACCGCAGGACGGCTCCCGCCTCGAGGGCATCCTGCCCCTGCGTGATCACATCGTTCTCTTCGAACGGGTCGACGGGCTGGACCGAGTCCGCGTCCTCGATCCGGCCAACCACTCTCTGCAAACTCTTCCCACCACCGACCCGGTGTACGAAATGGACCCGGGACCCAATCTGGAATTCAACGCCGAGTATCTAGATATCGAATACAGTTCGCCTATCCGCCCGGCCCAGGTCGTCCGGCACCACCTCGCCTCCGGCACCAGCGAAATCCTCAAGAAACAAAAAGTCCCCTCGGGGCATGATCCGGAGGCCTACCGCGTAGAACGCATTCGTCTGCCCTCCCATGATGGCATCGCCATTCCCATGACCCTCGTGCACCTCGCGGACCTGCCCGCCGATCAACCGCACCCAGTCTACATGTATGGATATGGCGCCTACGGCAGCCCCGTTGAAACGAGTTTTCGCTCTTCATGGCTCACCTGGCTCAACCGGGGATTCATCGTCGCCATTCCGCACGTTCGCGGCGGCGGCCTTCTCGGTGAAGCGTGGTATCAGGACGGCAAACTGGAGAACAAAGCCAATTCCTTTAAGGACTGCATCGCCTGCGCCGAATTTCTCGTCCGCTCCGGCCGTACCTCCCCGGGGCGAATCGCCCTTCATGGCGCCAGCGCCGGTGGCCTGCTGGTCGGCGCCGTCCTCAACACCAGACCAGATCTGTTCGGAGCCATTGTCGCCGAAGTGCCCTTTGTTGATGTCCTCAATACCATGCTTGATCCCAGCCTCCCGCTCACCGAATTCGAATACGAGGAATGGGGAAACCCGCAGGAACCGGAGGCCTTCGCCACCATCCGCGCTTACGCGCCTTACGAAAATGTTCGCCCGCAACCCTACCCGGCGCTACTCGCCACCGCCGGGCTGAATGATCCTCGCGTCCCCTACTGGGAAGCTGCCAAATGGGTCGCCCGCCTTCGCCAAAACCAGACCGGCACGGCACCGCTCCTCCTTAAAGTCGACCTCGACAGCGGTCACGGAGGACCCTCCGGCCGCTACCGCGCGTGGGAGGAAATTGCCTTCGTTCAAGCCTTTATCCTGCACCACTTGGGGATCAAGGCCGGTCAACCTTCTCCGTAAATGTGATACAGCAGGGTGAAGCAGCCATCGTTGGCAGGCCCACAAGGACTCGAACCTTGAATAACTGAACCAAAATCAGCTGTGTTGCCAATTACACCATGGGCCTATGCGCCAATAAAAGATTCCCTAAAAAGAATCCGGAATGCGCGGCGTCAAGCATGATTCAAAGCTGGCCCCATTTCCAAGGGTTGACCTTTTCCCACCAGCCACAAAAGTCAACAGTCTATGGATGCGCCGGAACCAACTCAAATGCCTCGATACAAACGCATTATTTTGAAGCTCAGTGGGGAAGTGCTGGGCAACCGGGAGTCAGGGGAAACCATCGACGGAGCCACGCTTCACACGGTGTGTGCGCAACTGAAGGAAGTCTACGATCTGGGCGTTGAAATCGGGTTGGTTGTTGGCGGCGGTAATATATTTCGCGGCCTCAGCGGGGCCGAGCATCGGGGCGTGGCCCGCACCACCGGGGATTACATGGGCATGCTCGCCACCATCATCAATGGAATGGCGCTCATGGACTGTCTCGAAAAATTGCACGTGCCAGTAAGAGTGATGACCGCCATTGAAATGAACCGGGTCGCCGAGCCCTACATCCTCCGTCGCGCCACCCGCCACTTCGAAAAGCGCCGCGTCGTTATTTTTGTCGGCGGCACCGGCAACCCCTACTTTTCCACGGATACCACGGCCGCCCTGCGCGCAAGCGAGGT